>NZ_BAAGZM010000074.1:0-11875 GCF_054778495.1 Hymenobacter agri | reverse complement strand
CCGGCCGGGGCGGCTAGCTGGGCAGCCGGGCCCACGGCTTTGATGCGGTCGTTTTCAACCAGCACGGCCCAGCCTTCGTGGCGTTCCTGGCCATCGAACACGGCGGCCGGGCGCAACAGGGTGGCGGTAGGGGCAGCGGAACCGGCCGGCTGGGCATGGCTGGCGAAAATGCCGCCCATGAATAGCAGCGCACTGCCCAACAAGCGGCTTGAAATCCGGCGCAAGGCGGGCCGGCCAGCAGGCACAGAAAGATATTTCATAAATACAGCACGCCCGCTGAGTTACGGCCGCTGGCGCGGGCCGAAGCTACTACGCGGCAGCAGTTTCGGCCCGGGTCTCTCGCGACGCTGCTGCCGGGCAGGTTATTCGGCCAGCCACTGCAGCGCGCGGTACTCGCCGGGCCCGAAAAACAGGCGCAACAGGTCGTCGGCCATTTTAGGTCCGTTGGAGCTGTTGGTGAGGAAGACGAGGCTTTCGTTGGCACCGGGCAGCGTCATGTAAAAGCCTTTGAAGTTGCCGTTGTCACCCCACTGCCACTGGGCCAGCCCGCGGCTGGTGGTGGCCAGGCCCACGCCGCAGGCCCAGGCAATGAACGGGTCGGTGGCTGTAGTGGGCTGGCCGCAGCGTTGAGCCTCGTTGGCGGGCTGGCGCAGCAGCTGCGCGGTGACGGGCTTTAGGCCTTTACCCGTCATAATTGCTTGTAAAAACCGGCTGTAGTCGGCGGCCGTGCTGAGCAGGCTGAACGCACCGTAGCCCGCTGCGAAGTGTGAAATGGCTACTGGCTGGCTTTTGCCATCGTGGCCCGAAGCCGCATTCCCGACAAACTTCGTTTGCCACACAAAGCTGCTGTGCTTCATGCCCAAGGGCTTGAATACTTCCTCCCGGGCCAGTGTTTCGAAGGACTTACCGGTGAGGTGCTCCAGCGTTTTTTGCAGCAGCACGTAGCCTTCGCCCGAGTAGTTCCAGCAGCTGTCGGGCGCGTATTTCAGGTGCAGCGGCGTGGCGGCCCACTCAGGTGTGGTGGGGTTGGCGGCCCAGTTGGGCAGGCCGGTGGTGTGGCCCAGCACCATGCGCGCCGTGATTTTATCGGCCCGCGGGTCACCCTGCAGCCGTGGGTAGGCCGCGTAGGTTAGCAAGGGTTTATCAAGGTCGAGCACACCCTGGTCGACAAGGCGCAGCGCCACATAAGCCTCCACAGCTTTTCCCAGCGAGGCCGCCTCAAACGTGGTGGTAGCATCCACGGCCGCCGGCTGGCTGGCGGTGCGCTGGCCCAGCGCGTAGGTTTGCGCCCGGCCGCCGCGCGTGTATACCAGCTGCATGCCGGGCACGCCGGCTTTTTGCATCAGGGCCATGAGGGCGGCGGGGGTGGGGGCGGTTTGGGCAGAAGCGGCCGGGCCCAGTAGCAGCGCCAGCAACAGCAGAAACAAGGTTCTCATGATACCAAAGCAGCATCGGACGCCTGAATTGGCGGCTGCGCAGCCGTGGTGAAAGATGCGCCCGCCGCCGCCGCGGTTGCCTGCGCTCTCGGTTAAGCGACTGCTTATTTCCAGGCGTGCATGTCATTTATCGAAGTAAATGGGAAAAAATGAGCCTTTTGCGCTCCTGATTATCGTGAGTAGTTGGGAATACTAGCGCTAGTTGGTGGGAATGCCTTGGATTTTGTAGCCAGTGACTGGGAATATCTTCAAGCACAGACTAGAAAAATCAGGAGTAGTCATACAACTAGGCGGCCATCATTTTGAAAGGTATGGCTTTGTAAAAAAAAATAATTTGAAAAAATATTTAATGATTTTGTTTTGGGCTTTTACTCGATTATTTACAATTATTAAATTTTATTCAAAAGTAATTACGGAAAAGCACTCTTTGCTTTAGATAATACTCCTGTTGAGCATACATGATTTTAACTAATATTTTAGCTTGTACCTATATAGATACAAGCCTTTGAATCATAGATTCTTAGTATTGACATCTGCACAGGTATAATCTACATTGGCAAGAATTCTGGCAGCTGCGACTCGCCATGTCGCTGGATTGCCTATAATCAATGTAAGGGAATGATGAAACCAGTGCGAAAAATAGGGATGACCTATCGGTCGCTAAGTGCCATCCAGCCATCTGGAAAAAACGGCACTTTGGTGCGTGCGGAATCTGCTCTGGAACGAGATGCCTGCTGCCTGCTTGAATTTGACCCAGCCGTGGTAGAGTATGTTGAGCAGCCCCTTACAATTCAGTACACAGAAGAGGGGCGCTCCCGGCGCTACACGCCCGACTTCTTTGTTCGCTACGCAGCAGGCAGGCCCGCGCGTTTAATTGAAATAAAATACGCGAAAGACCTACAAGCCTCTCAAGCCCTATTCGCGTCAAGATTTTTGGCCGCTCAACAGCACGCCGAGGCAGCAGGATGGCAGTTCCGCATCTGGACGGAGGTAGAAATTCAAACGCCCTACTTAAAAAATGCCAAGTTTCTGCTGCGGTTTCGTGCTCCTGTGCTCTTTGCACAGCCAGAACACTGCTTTCTCCTTTTAGAGTTGGTGGCCCGGTTGGAGCGCACTACTCCTGCAGAACTGCTACGTGTCGCTTCTGATAAACCAGAGAAGCAAGCCGTGTTATTACCGGTACTCTGGCACCTGGTCAGCACGGCTCAACTCGGCTGCGACTTATCGGTGGCGCTTACAACGCACAGTCCAATTTGGAGTCTCCATAACTCAATTTCATTTAGTCATGGTTAAGATAATACTGGAACCGGGCAACAGGTACTTGTATCGGACGCATCCTGTTCGTTTCAAGCGATTACTCGACCTAACGTTGGCGCTGGGTGAATACGAGGCTACCGGTGCCTTGGTGCAAATTCCTGTTGCCGACCTTCAGCCAATAGAAGAGCCGTCGGAAAATGTGCTGCCATTCGATGACGTGTTGAGCGTGCCGACACAAGCGTGGGCCAAGGCCCAGCGTCGACTGTCCATCCTTCAACCCATTCTCGCGGCGCGGGGCGATTCGGCCGTATTCATTGGGGTTTGTGAAGCCCATCAATTAGGGAAATCGACCATCTACCGCTGGTTGAAAGCGTACGATGAAGCGGGTTCCGTACAAGCGCTGGTTGAGTTGCCCCGCACCGGAGGCAAAGGCAAAAATCGGTTGGACGATGCCCGGACGGCCATCATCGACGAGGTAATAGCCACCCACTACTTGACTCGGCAGAAAAAAACGGCGAGCGAAATTGTGCTAGAAGTTCGGCGGCTGTGCCGACGGGCAAAACTGCAACTACCGGCCGACTCCACGGTTCGGCGCCGCATTCACCAGTTAGACCAGGAAGAAACGATGCGCCGCCGCCTAGGCAGTAAAGCCGCCCGCGACCGTTTCAGGCCCCAACAAGGCGAGTATCCCGATGCCGATTATCCGCTCCAGGTAGTGCAACTGGACCACACCCCGGTGGACATTATCCTGGTTGACGAAATCTTCCGCCAGCCACTAGGGCGACCTTACCTGACCATGGCCATCGACGTGTACTCGCGGATGGTGGTGGGAATGTATTTGTCGTACGACCCGCCGGGCACTATTGGAACGGGTTTGTGCATGGCCCATATGTTACTGCCTAAAGAGCAATGGCTAAAAAAAAAGGTGAAAGTGGAGGGACTGTGGCCCTGCTGGGGGGTGCCGGGGGCGCTGCATTTAGACAACGCCCGGGAGTTTCGAGGCGAGATGATGCAGCGGGCTTGCGAAAAATACGGCATTCGTCTAGAATACCGCCCCGTCAAAACGCCTGATTACGGGGGGCACATTGAACGGCTGATGGGCATCTGCATGAAGAAAGTGCATACGCTGCCCGGTACAACGTTTTCGAACCCGCAGCAGCGTGGCGCATATGACTCAGAAAAAATGGCCGCCCTCACCATCCGCGAGTTTGAGCAGTGGTTAACGACGTACATCGTCGATGTTTACCACAAGCGGGTGCACGGCAAAACCCATCAGATTCCTTACCAGTGCTTTGAAGAAGGCATTATGGGAACGCCCGACCAACCGGGCACCGGCCAGCCCGAGCGCCTTTACGATGAAGAGCAGGTGCGCATCGACTTTCTGCCATCTACCCGGCGCACGGTGCAGCAGAAGGGCGTGCAAATAGGCTACATCTACTATTACGCTGACGTACTGAGCGGCTACATCAATCGAGTAGAGCCGGGCAGCGGCGAAAATGGCAGCAAACAACTGTTAACATTTAAATACGACCCACGCGACATCAGCGTCCTCCACCTTTTGGAGCCTGGCACTAATTATTATCACCGCGTGCCCTATCGCACGACCTCCCGGCCGAGTATTTCGGTTTGGGAGCACCGGGCCGCTATTCGGGAACTGCGGCGGCAGGGCATGAAAAAATTGGACGAGGATGCCATTTTCGACGCGTGCGACCGAATGCGCGACATCGAGTTAAGCGCAGTGGCGCGAACGAAGAGCATGAAGAAGGGTATCCATCGAGTGTTGCGCAGCCTGACGCCGGAGGAAGTAGTGTTGCGGTTGCAAACGGAGCCAGCGCCAAAGGTGATGCCGGTTGAGCCCCAACAACTCCCTTCGGCCATCATGCCCCTTTCAATAGAGGGCCTTCAAGCTTTCGATGACTCTTCACTGTACGAACAATGAACGCATCGCACCTCCACCCGGATGTAGCCAAGCAGTTGGAACTGCCCAAAGCCGAACGGCAAAAGGCCGTTGGTGCGATGAAATGGATTCCGTACACCCGGGCCCGTCACGTCATGCAGCTAATGCACGACTTGCTGGACCATCCCCCTTGTTACCGGATGCCGAACCTATTGTTGGCGGGAGATACGGGCAATGGCAAGACCCACATTATTCGGCGATTTGCGGACGAACACCCGTTTTACACCCGCGAATCGGATGGACACCTGATTGCACCGGTCATCTACCTGCAAATGCCGGCCGATGCGGATGAGCGAAGCTTTTATCACAAACTGCTGGACCTGACGGGCACCCCTTACCGAGCCGCCGACCGGGTTGACCGCAAGCAAAGTCAAGTCATTAATACGTTGCGGCGCCTGGAAACCCGGCTGTTCATTGTGGACGAGATTCAGCACATCTTGGCGGGCAACCGGCTCAAGCAGCGTCAGTTTCTGAATGTGCTCAAGTATTTATCGAATGAGTTGATGCTACCATTGGTGGGGGCCGGGATTAAGACGGCATTTAATGCCATTAAGCACGATGAGCAGCTATACCAGCGCTTTGACTCGATAACCCTGCCGTTATGGGAAATGGATGAGGAGTACCTGCGCCTGCTCTTGAGCTTTGAGCGCCTCATCCCGTTGAAGCTGCCGTCAAATTTGGGGGAGGAGAAATTGGCCAGCACACTGCTCACCATGAGCAAAGGCAATATTGGCGTGTTGGCTAAGGTTTTACAGAAAGCAGCCATTCAAGCCATCCGCAACCGGCAGGAATGCATCAGCGTGGCCTTGCTGGAGAAGCTGGATTGGCTCTCAGGGTTCGAATAGACCAGTTATTGAACGCTTACCCCAGACGAGTCATGAACAATACCAGCCGTTTGCCGTGCGCCACCCGGCCCCAACCGGATGAGCTTCTGTCCAGCTGGCTGACGCGCCTGGCCCACGACCACCTGCTGAAAACGCACACGTTCAGCAAGATACTCTTTCCGGGGGCGCATGTGTGGAATACGGACCTGGACCGAAGCGCCCCGGACAGCATGTTGCGCACACTGGCCATCCGCACGGGCGTGCCGTTGGCAATGATTGAGCACACGGTGTTGCGCCGATACGAGCGGTGCCTGCACATGCGTGCCACATCGGGCAGCATGGCCAATGGCATTTTGCCCTTGGGCATCTACCACCGCACCCGGCGATATTATGGTTTGCTCTTCTGCCCGCAGTGCTTGCGAGGCGATGGCAATGCCCCGTACTTCCGCACCTACTGGCGCCTGTTTGTGATGTATGCCTGCACCCGATGCGGCGTTTACTTGCAGGACCGCTGTCCGGGGTGTGAGCGACCCGTCATTTTTTTTCGGGTTGAACTGGGCCGTAAATCAGCACTGGCCGACAAGCCCATCTCCTGCTGTTTTCATTGCGGCTTGAACTTGGCCCACGCGCCAGCAAAGCCTGCGCCACCTGCCGTGTTGGCCAACCAAGCGGAGTTGGAGCGCATCTTGTACGAAGGGTGGAACGAGCAGGTGTTTTATCCGCAATTCTATTTCGTTGTATTGCATCAAATCATCAAGCAGCTAATCAACGCCCGCCCGGCCAGCATGGCGCTTCAACAGGCCATAGACACCGAAACGGGCTGGAATCCAACGCAAGAAGATGCTTCTGTGCGTAAGAAGAAAATGCCGATTGGATTATTGCCTTTGCAAGTCCGAATTGGTGTGATACAACAGGCACAATGGCTACTGACGGACTGGCCCTACCGTTTTGTACAGGTCACCAAGCGGTACAAGGTTACGAGTACACCCTTTTTGTATGCTATGCCAGATGCTCCCTTCTGGTATCATCGCGTTGTAATAGAAAATCTATATGTTAGTAACGGAAAATAAACGCTGAGCGCTAATAATTCAGCGCAGAATTGTAGCTATACGCGGCAGGGTCGGGCTGGCTTTACTGAGGGCAGGGTTGTCAATTTCCACGCATCGGCGCTGAGCGCCTACTGGAGGTGGCGCGTGTCACACATGACATAGATAGGCACGGGGTTATTTTCCATAGTGGGCGTCAGCGCTAGAGCCAACTGGTGGTAGGTCCCAACTATACGTTCCGAGCGAACTAATGAGGCGCTCCAACTCGAATAAGTACGACAGCTGGCTGAGAGGCTGGCGGCCAGTGACTTCCGAAAGGTGGTAGCATGACAGTACCGGGTGAATAATCGCGCTAGCCCGGCACTGGTACCTCACCCATCAATTCTTATCAGCTTCACTGACCTCGATGCATGCAATGGCTAGGAATAAGATGGCAGCAACTTTCTGCCCGCTTTCATGCACTAACTGTGTTTCCAGATTCTCGCCAGATTCGCCGGCTACGTTTGCTCAATGCCATTGCTGAATGTGGTTAGACGCATTCCCGTCCTGAGTCTTAGGTGGACCATGCGCAGGTGGCCAGTGCCACACACGGAAACATTCCCTATCTAATTGCATGAAAAACCTGCTGATTTTTGCCTTATTCGCATGCTCTCGCGGGGCTGCACAAGCCCAACAGCCCATTCCCTACCACCTGCTCAATACCATCACCATCGGCGGTGAGGGCGGCTGGGACTACCTCACCGTGGACCCGGCCGGCGAGCGGCTCTACGTGTCACACGGTACGCAGGTAGAAGTGGTGGACTTGAAAACCCGCAAGCTCATCGGCACCATCCCGAACACGCCCGGTGTGCACGGCATCGAAGTGGTACCCGGCGCCGGACGCGGCTACATCACCTGCGGGCGCAGCAATACCTGCGTGGTGTTCGACCTGAAAACCCTGAAGCCCATCGGCGCGCCCATCCCCACAGGTCCCAAGCCGGATGCGCTGTTCTACGACGCTTTCTCGAAGCGCGTGTTCCTCTTCAGCAACGACGGTGGCAAAAGCACCGTGCTCGATGCGGCCACCGGTGCCGAGCTGGGCACGGCCGAGCTGGGCGGAGACGTGGAAGCCCCGGCCACCGACGGCCGTGGCACCCTCTTCGTCAACCTGGAGGACAAGGGCGAGGTCATCGCCTTCGATGCCCAAACCCTGGCCGTGAAAAAGCGCAGCTCCCTAGCCCCTGGCGAAGAGCCCACCGGCCTGGGCTACGACCCCAAAGCCAGCCGCCTGTTCAGCGCCTGCGCCAACGAAAAACTGGTGGTAACAGATAGCCAAACCGGAAAGCAGGTGGCCGTATTGCCCATCGGCAAGGGCGCCGACGGCGCCGTATTCGACCCCATCACGGGCAACATCATCACCTCGAACGGGGCCTCAGGCACGTTCACAGTCATCCACCAGGACTCGCCCACGAAATACCGCGTGGTGGGCAACATGCCAACGGCGCGCGGGGCCCGTACCCTGACGCTGGACCCCCAAACCCACCACCTTTTCACCTGCACGGCCGACTACGGCCCCACGCCGGCCCCCACGGCGGAGAACCCGCGTCCCAGGCCGAGCATCGTGCCCGGCACGTTTCGGGTGCTGGAATACGGCCGCTAAGTCGATTGGCATTGTCACAATACCTTATCTGATATGTGGTGGATATATGCCCTGCTGTCGGCCGTTTTCGCGGCACTTACTGCCGTGTTGGCCAAAATCGGTATCCGGGGCGTCGACTCGAATCTGGCCACGGCCTTGCGCACGGTTGTGATTCTGGTGCTGGCCTGGGGTATCGTGTACGTCCGGGGCGGCCTGGAACAGTTGGGCTCGCTCACGCGCACCAACTGGCTATTTATCGGGCTTTCGGGGCTGGCCACGGGACTATCCTGGGTATTCTATTTCCGGGCCCTGCAGCTGGGCAAGGTGTCGCAGGTGGCCCCCGTCGACAAGCTCAGCGTGGCCATCGCCATCGGGCTGTCGGTGGTGTTCCTGGGCGAGAAGCTGACGTGGCACACCGGCCTGGGCGCGGCCCTGATTATTGGCGGCACTCTGGTGCTGATTTGGGAGTAATCGGGGCCGTTGGTCGATGAATCAGGCGGGCCTGTCGGGATGATGGCTACTACAGACCATTAACAGAATTGTGCATTTTGTTTGGTACAGTTTTTTCATCGCCGCTTCTTCTTGCCTTTTCGCTCTGAATCATGAAAACCTACCTGCTTTTCCTCGGCCTGTCGCTGGTCGGCACCCCAACGATATACGCCCAACAAACGGCGGTGCCGCCCGTCGTTTTGCAAGCATTCGTGGCGCGTTTCCCTACAGCACAACCCGCGGCTTGGCGCCGGGAGATGCAGCCGGTCCGGCCATCATACGAGTATGAAACGCATGGTGACTTCAAGGCTCGCGAAGCCTTTTCGGCGCAGGAAGTGTACGAGGCCACCTTTCAGCTGGATGGCCGGAAGACGTCGGTGGTGATTACGCCCGCCGGGCTAATCCAGGAAACGGAGACGGATTTGGCCATTCAAGCGATGCCAGCCGCCGTGCGTGCTGCGTTGGCCCGCGACTTCGAGGCCTACCAAGTGCAGGAGGCCGCCACCATCGTGCGGGCCGACGGTAGCACCGTGTACGAGGCCGAAGTAGCGCAAGCCGGCCGGACTCAGGACGTGCTGTTCACCGCCGACGGCCGGCAAGCGCCTCAATAAGCAGCCCCGCTGCTGCGACCAGATGCCCACGCGGTACCGCTTCTCCCTGCCCGGTGGAAGCTGGCCATCGATTGCCGGTTGCGAGGTGGTGAGACATTTGGACGCCGAGCCAACAGCGGTTGTTTTCAAGGCCGAGCGAGTTGCTTTTTTGAGTGCGCAGATTCTTTACAGAATCATATTTTAATCTTGGGGAAAATAGGCGCCTCCAGGCGAGGCTTTCCCGACTTTATTTCTTACTACGTATCCCTAATGGAGTATTTCATTCTTTTCGCCGTCGCCTACCTGGCGGCCACGGTTTCGGCGTCCGTCGGATTTGGCGGGGCGCTGATTTTTCTGCCCATTCTGGCCAACATCGTGGGCATCAAGGAGGCCGTGCCGGTGCTGACGGTAGCGCAAATATTTGGCAATGCGTCGCGCTTCTGGTTTGGCCGGCACGAGCTGCAGTGGAAGCCGGTGCTGTACTTTCTGGCAGGCTCGCTGCCCATGGCCATCCTGTCGAGCAGCCTGTACTCAGGCATGAAGGCCGACTGGATATTCAAGTTGGTGGGTGGCTTTCTGGTGCTGGTCGTGATTTATCGCCACCTCAACGTGGCCAAGAAGGTGGACCTGGGCAACCCCGGCATGGTACTCGGCGGCGCGCTCACGGGCTTCCTTTCGGGCCTGACGGGCAGCGCCGGGCCCACCGGAGCGCTGTTCTTCCTGGGCCTGAACCTGCCGCCGGTAGCCTACGTGGCCAGCGACGCCTTTGCCTCGCTGGTACTGCACCTCACCAAAACCATTGTATACAGCAAGTACGCCCTCGTCACGACCAAAGGGCTGCTGGTGGGCACCTTCGCCGGCGTGGCCATGATTGGCGGCAGCTACACCGGCAAGCTACTGCTGAGCCGCATCTCGAAGGAGAAGTTTCTCCTGGTGGTCGAAGGCCTGATTGTGGTCTTCGGGCTGCAGATGATGTTCGTGGCGTAGCGCGCAGGGCTCCCCACAGGTAAATACTTCAGGCCTATAAGCTGCCAATCAGAAGCATCTTGCCGGGCTCCGGCCAAAACCACCGGTAGCAGACAGGCTAAGGATTTGTATCAATGGCTGGCCACGTTGGCACTTGCTGGAACCGTTGCCGGATTTTAGGGAAAAGGCCGCTCCCTACCTTTGGGTTCTCTCTCGATAAAACAGCAGTTAGCACATGCGAAAACATTGGTGGAAGGCCGCAACCGTCCTAATCCTGCTTTATGTGTTCTGGGCAGGCTTGATGAATCCAGTTCCAAGGCTGCCTCTTTTGCATGAGGCCATTCGCAACACCTTCTTCCATCCGCCCTTGTGGATTGCGATGGTTATCCTGTTGTTTTCTTCCGCCTGTTTTGCCATTCGTTATTTGCGAAAGGGAAAGGCAGATGACGACCTTATATCGGTGGAACTCGCCAACACGGCCCTTTTATTCGGCGTTTTAGGCTGCCTCACGGGTTCTGCCTGGGCCTACTTTACGTGGGGGGCGCTCTGGCCCAACGACCCCAAAACCAATGGGGTAAGCGTCGGCATGCTGATTTACTTGGCCTATTTTGTGTTGCGCGGCTCGATGAATGATGCCATGAGCAAGGCCCGCATTTCGGCCATCTACAACATCTTTGCTTTCTCCGTTTTCATTCCCCTTATTATCATTCTACCGCGTCTAACTGATTCACTGCATCCTGGAAATGGGGGCAACCCGGGATTCAATCAATATGATGCCGACAGTTCTATCAAAATGATTATTCGCCCCGCTTTCGTCGGCTTCACACTGCTGGGCTTTTGGATTACTCAACTTCGAGTCAGAATCCGCCGATTGGAAATGCATTACGAGGAGCAGGACGATATTGGTGATACTCATACCGATAATCCAGTAACGGACACTTTCGTAACCAAAGACTTAAAGCAAACGACATGAGCTTGGCATCGCTTTCATTGACAGATTTTCTCCGCTCCGATGGCAAATTGTGGGTGGTGATGCTGGTTGTAGGAATTGTTTTGTCGGGATGGCTTTTTTACATCCTTCGCATCGGTAGTCGGGTTCGCAAGTTAGAAAAGCGGAACAAGCGCTAAATGGGGTAAATTGCCCATAATCCGTACTTACATTGTGAGTAGTACCAGGTTGATTAAGGTGGCTATTTCATCTGCTTTTGCGAAGAATGGTCGGCTTGGTTCAGTGCGATGCAAAGAGGGCAACGGGGACGGGTTTCGTCGATAGTGGCGGGCTCATAATACTGCCACTCGCCGCTGCGCTTCACTTCCTGCCCTTCGGGGCACTGGTCGTTGTCGTGGAAAGGGTAGCGCTCGGGCTCCGGCGCGGGTGCCATGAGCCCGGTGACGTGAAAGGTGTGACGGAAGAAGGGAGGCGTTTGCATTTCGTTGGTAAGTGAAGCGGACCGGCAAGCTACCGGCCAATTCTGTGCAGAATCAGGTCGGCCGCTTGTTAGGCGGCAACAGCACGTACACGCCCGTGACCCAGCCCAGCGAGGCTATCCAGCCCGAGAGCACGTCGCTGGGGTAATGCACGCCCAGGTACACGCGCGAAAAGCCCACGCCCAGCACGAACACCGCCCCCGGCAGCCATACCCGCCAGCGCCGACGGGCCAGCAGCAGGCTCAGCGCCAGCACCACGGCGGC
>NZ_BAAGZM010000073.1:0-12482 GCF_054778495.1 Hymenobacter agri | reverse complement strand
GTGCCAGCGCCCCACCACCTGCGCCGCCGTAGGCGCCAGCAGGCTTACCCGCAGCCCCGCGAAATCGAGCTTTCCCATGGCCGCCGCGTCGGGGTAGCCCTTGCGGTAGTTGTCCAGCGTGGCCTGCCAGCCGTACGTCGGCCCCTTCCGCCCGATGAACACCAGCGAGTCCGACTTCCAGTAGCCTTCCATGAAGCCGGGAATATCGCCCCGGTTCCAGGCCGCGGTTTGGGTGTTAAGGACCTGCACGATGGCCCGCCGCGCAGCAGCTGGGTCGGCGGCAGTGGTAGCCGGGCGCGTGGTAGCGCAGCCGGCGAGGCCCAGGCCACCAAGGAGCAACGGAAGAGTATGGAGATGCTTCATAGCAGCAAAAGAACGTCACGCTGAGCGCAGTCGAAACATCTCGCGTGCAGCAGTAAACCCTAACAACAGAACGTCATGCTGAGCGAAGGCGCAGCATGACGTTCTGTTTTACTCAACAATCAATCCCCACCTCATTTCAAAATTTCCGCCACGAATCTGGTGCCGCCCAAGCGCCGCATGTTGCGCAGCACCCGCAACTGCTTGGCCCGCGCCACTGGCCCGGGGTTGCTGGCCCGGAAGCGCAGCGGATTGGGCAGCACGCCGGCCAGCAGGGCCGCCTCGGCCGCACTCACTTCGCTGGCGGGCTTGCCGAAGTAGCGCCGGCTGGCCGCCTCCACCCCGAAGGTGCAGTCGCCCATCTCGGCCACGCTCAGGTACATTTCCATAATGCGGCGCTTGCTCCACAGCGTTTCAATCAGAATGGTAAAATAGGCCTCGGCCGCCTTGCGCACGTAGCTGCGCCCCTGCCACAGGAACACGTTTTTTGCCACCTGTTGCGAGATGGTGCTGCCGCCCACAATGTGCTTGCCGTCGCCGTTCCAGTTGCGTTTGGCCGCGTTGGTCAGGGCATCGAGGTCGAAGCCGTGGTGCATGAGGAAACGCTGGTCTTCGGCCGCCACTAGGGCCAGCGGCACGGTGGGCGCTACCTCATCCAGCGTGCGGAAATCGTACCGAATACGGCGCGGGTCGGGCTGAATGCCGTAGTAGCCCAGCCCCACCGGCGCGTGGGCCCGGCGGTCGAGCATGAGCCAAGTGGCCGGCGGGGCCACCCAGCGGTAGAGCAGCACCCAGGCCACCGAAGTCAGAAACAGAGCGGCCAGAATCTGCAGCACCAGCCGGCCGGCCTTTTTGAGCAGCGTGCGAACGTCGGGAATTAAGCTTGCGGAAGAAGACATGGGGCACAAAAGTAGCGCCCCGGGGGGCGTTTCGGCATTCCCTCCTACCTTGTGCCCATTCCGCTGCGGCTACCCGGCCGGACGGGCCAAAACCCAACTACGGGTTTCGCTTGTTGCGCTCGTAGTTACATTCCGCTTCAGTTCTTTTTTCGCTCATGGCCCGCCTGCTTCCGCTGTTTCCGCTCAACCTGGTGGTGTTTCCGGGCGAAAAGCTCAACCTACACATCTTCGAGCCCCGCTACCGCCAGCTGGTGCGCGAGTGCATCGAGCAGAACATCACCTTCGGCATTCCGCCCTACCTCAACGACAATCTCAGCGAGCTCGGCACCGAGATGCGCCTCATCAGCGTGGAGCAAACCTATTCCAGCGGTGAGCTCGATATCCGCACCAAGGCCGTGGGCGTGTTCCGCATCAACAAGTTCTACCGCGAGGCGCCAGGCAAGCTCTACGCCAGCGGCCTGGTCGAAGACGTGGTGCAGGACCCCGAGGCCGACCCCGTGCTGCGCACCATCATTACCAAGCAGGTGCGCCAGCTCTACGAAGCGCTGGGCTTGCGCAAGCTCCTGCTCGAGCTGGCCCCCGACTACACCATCTTCGACGTGGCCCACCACATCGGCTTCAGCACCGAGCAGGAATACCAGCTGCTGGCCACCACCAGCGAGCTCGAGCGCCAGGAAATCGTGCGCGACCACCTCGACACCATCCTCCCCGTCGTGCTCGAAACCGAGCGCCTCAAGGAGCGCGTGCGCCTGAACGGCCATTTCAAGAACCTCACGCCCCCAAACTTTTGACCGCAGATTTTCGCGGCTTTAACGGATAAGAACGGATTCGGACGGGCCTTTGCATCATGCGGCAATGGCTAACGAATATTTGTTCAGCTACATAACACAAAGGCCGCAGCTGAATAGCTGCGGCCTTTGTGTTATGTAGCGAATAAGAACCGAGCACCACAATGCGCCCGTCCGAATCCGTTCTTATCCGTTAAAGCCGCGAAAATCTGCGGTTCATATTACTGTTTAAGACCCGTCGGTACGCCCTGTGGGTACTCCGCCGCAATATCTTTTTGCAGCTCGCCGATGCGGTTACCCGGGTCGGGGTGCGTGCTCAGGAACTCGGGGGTGCTGCTGCGGCCTCCTTCGGCCTGCAGCATCTCCATTACCTTAATCATCGAACGCGGGTCGTAGCCGGCTTTGGGCGTAAAATCAACGGCCAGCTTATCGGCCTCCAGCTCGTCGTTGCGGCTGAAGCGCAGGTTCACTACCTTGGCAATGGCCGCGGCAATGGCGGCCTTGGCCACCGAGCTGCCGGGGTTGTTGGGGTCGTAGGAAGCAATACCGGCCGCGCCGGCCAGGCCCTGCGTCAGGTTCGACTTGGCCACCTGCTCGGCCGAGTGCCGGGCCACCACGTGGCCGATTTCGTGCGCCAGCACGCCGGCCAGCTGGCCTTCCGAAGTCAGCTTATTCAGAATGCCTTTCGTGATAAACACCTGCCCGCCGGGTAGTGCGAAGGCGTTAATCGTCTGGTCATCGGCCAGCAAATGGAACTGGAAGCGGTAGGGCGTTTGGCCAGCTTTGGTGCTAGCCACGATTTTCTGGCCTACGGCCTGCACGGCAGCGGTGGCGCGGGCGTCGGGGCTTTCGCCACCGTATTCGGCCGCCATTTGGGGGGCGGCTTGCAGGCCCAGGGCAATTTCCTGGTCGGGGCTCATGTTTACGTGCTGGGTTTCGCCGGTCACTTCGTTTTTGGAAGTGTTGAAGAAATAGCCGAACAAGGTTACCGCCGCCACGATAATGGCAATGATAAAGCGCAGATTTATCCGCATGATTGGGAACAGTTGTTTGAGGGAGTGAAAGAAGTACGCGGGGCTGAAACCCGGCGCTGCGCTTTTAACGCACCCTCGCCAATCGGGTTATGCTAATTGCCCACCCCGCCCCCGCTCGCCGTTGCCAGCGAAGCCACGGCCCCATCCACATCGAGCCAGCGCGAGTGGTAGCCCGCCCCGGCCGGCCCGTGCAGATACAGCACGCTCCCGCCCTTGATGGCCTGCACAATGGCCGCAGCCTGCTCCAGCGGCAGCGCCGGGCAGCCCTGGCTGCGCCCCAGCCGCCCGTGGGCCCGCACAAACTCCTCGCACACGTAGTCGGCCCCGTGCACCACCACGGCCCGGCTCTCGGCATTGGTATTGAAGCCCGGGTCGAGGCCGTGCAGCTTCAGCGACAGGCCGTGCTTGCCCACGTAGGTAGCCGGCGCCGTGCGGTAGAAGCCCAGGCTGCTCATCTCCGAGCCTTCCTGGTTCGAGAAGGCCACGGGCAGGTCGCCGCCGCTGGCCTTGCCGTGCGCCACCAGTGTGTGAAACAACACCCGTCCGGCCGCTACATCAATCACCCACAAGCGTTTCTGCTGGCTCGAACGGCTAAAATCGACTAGTGTGAGCAATGGGCGCCCGGCCCCACGGCTCGCCGCTCGCACGTTGTAGAAGCCCAGCAGCCCCTCGCGCAGTAGGCTGAAGGGCAGCCCTTCCGCCCCCAGCCGGGCAAACAGTGCGGCGGCCTTTTGCTCGAATGCGGCCTGACCAAACGCCCGCCGGGCACTTTCGGGCAGCTGCGCCAGCGTGGCCGCCGGTACTGTTTGCGCCTCTGCTGCCCAGCCCAGCAGGCATAGCCCCGCCGCCACAACTAAAATCCTTTTGAACATTACAATAATATAAATTATATAATCCCGTATTTTAATCAGCGTAGGCCGTAGACAGCAACAGACCAAAAATAGTGCTTAATTTCGCTAGTATTATTACTTACAGCCAGATATTACTGCAAATGGCTTCTTTTTCAGGCCCATTATCGGTGCGCCAGCGCCTTGCTTTTTTCCTACTTGCGGGCAGCAGCGCGCTAATAGGCTGTGGCCACTCCCTGCCCGGCATCCCCGATTTTGATGCCGCGGCCTGGCGCGCCGACCCCTACGCCTGCCACAACCAGCGCCGGGCCGCCGTACCGGCGCTGCTGCGCGCCAAAGAGCAGCTCTACGAAGCCCGGGCCAACGACGTAACCGCTCTCCTGGGCCAGCCCGACGAGGAAGAGCTGCGCGCCAACACCGAGAAAGTGTATTACTACTACCTAGAGCCCGGCACGCAGTGCAACGCCAGCCACGCCCGCTCGGCGGCCCCCCGCATCAGCATGCGCTTCGGCCCGCTCGGCACCGTCACCGAAGTGCTGGCCGACCCGCTCTCGCCCGTACAATAAGCGCCCACGCCTGCCCCTAAATTAAAAAAACGGCCCGCCATGTATGTGGCGGGCCGTTTTTTATTGGTCTTTGCTGGTTTAGCAGCGGGGCCGATTATCCTAGGCCGTTACCGGTAGTGGCGGGCGCGCTGGCTGGCTGCGTTTCGCGCTGCAGCTGGCTGAGCTGCGAGGGCGTGAGAATACGGCTACACTCCTGCTCGAACTGCGCTTCGAGCTCGGCGGCTTTGGAAGCGCGAGTGGCTTCGTCTGTCCGGTATTCGCGGTTGATGCCGCTGATGGCGCTCAGCCGGGTGCGGTTGAGGGGCAGTAGCTTCAGGTACTGGCCTTCGTTGAGGTGCAAGCGGTTGGCCATCTCCCTAGTCAGGGCTATCACTTCCTGGCGGGAAGCTTCGCGGGGCGAGGGCTGCTCCGTAATTCGGTCGGCCATTTGTGCCTTGGCCGACAGCGTGGCCAATGATAGGCTCAGGACGGTTGTGAAGGCAATGAGGTAACGCATAAAGCAATATTTTTTCTCCTACAAATCAAAATTACCTCTCAAACGGCAATATCACAACGCAAAGTTTCTATTTGTTCTGATTTTTTTCACAATAGCTAGAGTTCGCTATATTCAAGGCATAAAAAAAGCAGCCTTGTGCGGAGGCTGCTTTTTTCAGACTGTACCTATATTGCCGTAAGGCCGGCCCTACTACTAGAGCACTTCTATTTCCGGGAGGCCCTGATGCTCTGCGCTTTTGAAATACTGCATGGCGATGAGCGAGGTCACAACGCCTGTCATGGTACCAAGCAGTACGATGCCCAGGCCGCCAATCAGCACGCCCAGGTCGGCGCCAAACAGGTCGCGGGCCTGAATTTGCCGCACGGCGGCCTGGCTAATGCCACCCAGCAGCCAGAAAAACGCGCCCAGCAGCCCCGAAGCTACCAGCGCCGTGATGATGCCGGTGCTAAAGCCGCCAAAGTAGGTCATGCGGTCGCCGCAGGCCTTTTTGAGGCGTCGAATGGCCATCACCACGCCGCCGGCCAGTAATACGATGTCGAGCGTACCGGCCTCCAGTTTGCCCAGAAAACCGGCCATCGCCGCCACGCCGGTGTAGGCCATCAAAATCAGCGCGGTATAGATACCCATGCGCAATCCATTGTTCTCGGAAGTCAGATGCTGGTCAGTCATTGCTAAGAAAAGGTAATGGGTGAAAGATGACCGGCTTAGCCGGGGTGAGGAATCTCGGAAAGACAACCTGCCAAAGGCCGTTTAGGTTGTACGCAGTGGCCCGCCGGCGGTTCATGCGCCGCGCGGCGGCGGGCACTAATCTCCTTACTAGTTAGTTATTTTCGGCAGAATACGCAAGCCATTTGCGCCGGCCGGCTGTGCACCCGGCGCCTATCGTGTAATTTTGCAGTTGGCCCTGCTTGGCTGCGGGGCGCCTGCGCCTTTATTTCTTATTTGAATGATTTCCACCTCCAATGTGAGCCTGCGCTACGGCAAGCGCGTGCTGTTTGAAGACGTCACCGTTAAATTCCTGCCCGGCAACGTGTACGGCCTGATTGGGGCCAACGGCGCGGGTAAATCCACCTTCCTGAAAATTCTGTCGGGCGAGATTGAGCCCAACACTGGCTCGGTGGAAATGCCCGCCGGCCAGCGTCTGGCCGTGCTGAAGCAGAACCAGTTTGCCTACGACGACCAGGAAGTGCTCAAAACCGTCATTAAGGGCCACCAGCGCCTGGCCGAGGTGATGACCGAGAAGGACGCCCTCTACGCCAAGTACGACGCCGGCACGGCTACCGACGCCGACGGCGAGCGCCTGGGCGTGCTCGAAAGCGAGTTTGCCGACATGGAAGGCTGGGACGCCGAATACAAAGCCGCCGAACTGCTCTCCGGCCTCGGCATTACCGAAGACAAGCACTATTTGCTGATGGCCGACCTCGGCGCCAGCGAGAAGGTGCGCGTGCTGCTGGCCCAGGCCCTGTTTGGCAACCCCGACGTGCTACTGCTCGACGAACCGACCAACAACCTCGATGCCGAGAGCGTGCTCTGGCTCGAAAACTTCCTCGACAACTTCGAGAACACCGTGATTGTGGTGAGCCACGACCGCCACTTCCTCGACGCCGTGTGCAACTACATGGCCGACCTGGACTTCTCGAAAATCACGATGTACCCCGGCAACTACTCGTTCTGGTACGAGAGCAGCCAGCTGGCCGCCCGCCAGAAGCAGGAAGTGAACAAGAAAACCGAGGACAAGCGCAAGGAGTTGGAAGAATTCGTGCGGCGCTTCTCGGCCAACGCCTCGAAATCGAAGCAGGCCACCAGCCGCCAGAAGCTGCTGCAAAAGCTCACGCTCGAGGAAATCAAGCCCTCGTCGCGCCGCTACCCCTACATCGCCTTCAAGCCCGAGCGCGAGGCCGGCAACCAACTGCTGAGTGTGGAAGGCGTGAGCAAGAGCGTGGACGGCGTGCCGGTGCTCAAAAATGTGACCTTCAACCTTGATAAGGGCGACAAGGTGGCCATCGTGGGCCGCGACGACCGGGCGGCCTCGCTCCTCTTTGACATCATCTTTGGCGAAACCAAGGCCGATAAGGGCGATTACAAGTGGGGCACCACCATCACGCCCAGCTACTTTCCCAAAGAAAACTCGGCCTTCTTCCAGGCCGATAACATGAACCTCGTAGACTGGCTGCGCCAATACTCGGTGGAGAAGGACGAGAGCTTCGTGCGCGGCTGGCTGGGCCGGATGCTGTTTTCGGGCGAAGAATCGCAGAAGAAGCCCAACGTGCTGAGCGGCGGTGAGAAAGTACGCTGTATGCTAAGTAAAATGATGCTGGAAAGCGGCAACGTGCTGGTGCTCGACGACCCGACGAACCACCTCGACCTGGAAAGCATCCAGGCCCTGAACAACGGCCTGAAGGATTTCTCGGGCTCGCTGCTGTTCGCCTCGCACGACTTGCAGTTCATCGATACCGTGGCCAACCGCATTATCGAGCTCACGCCGGACGGCATTATCGACCGCCGCATGAACTACGAAGAATACCTGGCCGATGAAACGCTGAAAGCCCAGCGCCAGAAAATGTACCAGCTGGCATAAGTAGTCGACGAATAGCGGCCGGAGAATGAATAATTTTCCGGCCGTTTTCGTTAATCCCCTGCGCGCTTGCGCTTCCCCTTCCTCTCTCTTTTCGCTTTTTGCATGAAACGTTATCTGCTCCCGCTGCTAGTGTTGGCCGCCGTGGCCGGGCTGCCCACGCTGCAGGCCCAAGCCCAGGACAATAAGCCGGTGCTGAACACGGCTCCTCCCGGCCCGCCGCCCGCACCCACCCGGCCCGTTACGCCAGTTCCCGCGCCTGCCCCGGCTACCGAACCGGCCGCCCCCGCCCCCGTTTACGATTCCACGCAGCCGGCACCGCAGCCTTCGGCGTCGGCTCCTTCGGGGTTGGATTTTCCGAACCGGAAAAACACCAAAGCCGGCGGGGCCGAGGATGTGCCGCCGACCCGGAAATTTATCTATTCCAACCTTGGCCTGGGGTATAGCTCTGTGGATGGCATTAGCAATTTTAACTTTAGCCTAGCCCCCGCGCTTGGCTATCGCATTACGAACAAGCTTGCCGTGGGCCCGGGTATTTCCTACGCGTACAATAACTACTCTCTTTCGCCGGAGAATTTTTACCGAACCTACGGGTTTGCCTATCCCACCCCAAGTGGCAGCCTGACCGCGACGGGCTCCAACAATATGTCGAGCAGCAGCTTGGGCGTTAAGGTATTCGCACAGTATATCGTTTACAAGGAGTTTTTTATCCATGGCGAGTACGAAGTCACCAATGCCCAGTTGGCGGGCTACGACAGCCAGAATTACCTCACCAAAATTAGCCGTACAGTAACGTCTACTTTGGCCGGAATTGGCTACCGCTCTACCTTGGGCGACCGCGCCGCCCTTGACATTCTGGGCCTGTACAATTTCAATAGCTCCGTTTTCTCACTCTATCCTGGCTTGAACCTGCGCTTCTGCTTACTGTTCAACATCGGTAAATAGATTTATCTGCACACAAAAAAGCCTCGCTGGATATTCCGGCGAGGCTTTTTTGTGTTTTTTAGTTAACCCTTGCGGGCGGCGCTATACCGCGCTTCGGCCGCTGATTACGCGCAGCAGTACCGCGATGATGGCAATCACGAGCAGCACGTGAATGATGCCGCCGCTAACGAAGCCGCCGAAAAAGCTAACGGCCCAAATGATTACCAGAATTACAGCGATGATATACAGGAGGTTGCCCATGGCTTAGAGTGAGAAAGAGTGTGAAGGGGAGGTGAAAAAATATGCGAGAAGTGTCTCTGGGGGCTTGTACGGGGGGGTTATTCAAAAGGATATAATTTCTTATAAAAAAATTTGGCGAGGCCAAACAAAAGGCACTTTTGGTTTGTGGCAGTAGCTTTGTGCCCACTGGCCCTCAGGCCGGCACTTTTTATCTCCTCCTTTCTTCCCACCCACTGTTTTCCGCACTTTATGAACGTCGCCGTAATTGGCTCCGGCACCATGGGCAATGGCATTGCCCACGTATTTGCCCAACACGGTTTTTCCGTTTCCCTAATTGACATCAACCAGCTGGCGCTTGACCGCGCCCTGGGTACCATCACCAAAAACCTCGACCGCCAGGTAGCCAAAGCTGCCCTGAGCGAGGAGGACAAAACCGCCACTCTGGGCCGCCTGAAGACGTTCACGTCCATCGCCGACGGCGTGGCCGGCGTGGGCCTCGTAGTAGAAGCCGCCACTGAGAATGTGGACCTGAAATTGCAGATTTTCCGCGACCTCGACCAATACGCTCCGCAGGATGCGATTCTGGCCTCGAATACCTCGTCGATTTCGATTACCAAAATCGCGGCCGTGACCAAGCGCCCGCAGCAGGTGATTGGCATGCACTTTATGAACCCGGTGCCGGTGATGAAGCTGGTGGAGGTAATTCGCGGCTACGCGACTTCCGACGCGGTGACAGAAAAGGTGATGGACCTGTCGCGCCAGCTGGGCAAAACGCCCACCGAGGTGAACGACTATCCCGGCTTTGTGGCCAACCGCATTCTGATGCCGATGATTAACGAGGCCATCATTACGCTGTTTGAGGGCGTGGCGGGCGTGGAGGAAATCGACACGGTGATGAAGCTGGGCATGGCCCACCCCATGGGCCCGTTGCAGCTGGCCGACTTTATTGGTCTCGACGTGTGCCTGGCCATTCTGCGGGTGCTGCACGAGGGCCTGGGCAACCCCAAATACGCCCCCTGCCCGCTGCTGGTGAACATGGTGATGGCCGGCCGCCTGGGCGTGAAGTCGGGCGAGGGCTTCTACCAGCACACCGCCGGCTCGAAGGAGCTGGTAGTAGCCGAGCGGTTCCGGAAATAGAAGCCTTTTATTGTCAGGAAGCCGTTTGCACGCCTGTGCGAACGGCTTTCTTATGTATGTATCGGAAGGGCCTTGCACGGGCGGGCGCTGGCGGTGCACTATCCATTGGGCAACCTGTAAGGAATAAACCCCAGCCGCGTCTACCGCGTTGTTACCAACTACAACGAATCAATTTCCTACCCATGCAAAAAGCAACATTTGGCGCCGGCTGCTTCTGGTGCGTCGAGGCCGTATTTCAGAACCTGAAGGGCGTGGAGAAAGTGGTATCCGGCTACGCCGGCGGCCGCATCGCCAATCCGACGTATAAAGAAGTATGCAGCGGCCTCACCGGCCACAATGAAGTGATTGATATCACCTTCGACCCGGCCGTTATCAGCTACGAAGAGCTGCTCGAAATCTTCTGGAAAACCCACGACCCCACCACTCTCAACCGCCAGGGCAACGACGTAGGCACGCAGTACCGCTCGGGCATCTACTACCACAGTGAGGAGCAGAAGCAGCTCGCCGAGGCCTATAAAAAGAAGCTCAACGACGCTCACGCCTTTCCCAACCCAGTGGTGACGGAGATTCTGCCTGCCCCCACCTTCTACCCGGCCGAGAACTACCACCAGAACTACTTCAACCTGCACGGCCACGAGCCCTACTGCCAGTTTGTGGCCCGCCCCAAGGTGGACAAAGTGAAGGCCCTGTTCGGCGAGAAGCTGAAGGCAGGGGTGTAGCAAGAAGTATTACTCGCGCTTTGAACAATAAAATGGCCCGCTAGTAAGCGGGCCATTTTACTATTTTAGCTTTTCGATTGCTTGCTGTACCTTTTCAAGCTTAGCCAACGGCCATCGTTCGGTGGCCTGCACACTGAGCATTTTACTACCATCAGCATGCAACAGCAAAAAGTGGGTAGTCCCAGAATGGCTAGTTTGGTTACTTATTGTGCACTCAATTCGGGCAGCGTCTAGCAGCACCTTTCGCAATGGAATTAAAGTGAAGTATCTGACAGTCCGCGCTTCCTCATTTAGAAAGAAATACAGAGGCGCGGCAGTAACAAATGCGGTGATAACAACCACGCCGTTGATGGCAAGCAACAATGGCAGTTTACGCATCAGGGTTTCGACAAAATCCCAGTTGTATTCGCTAAGGTTAATTAGTAAGATGACTACGCTCGTTACTAGGCCGCGTACGAATACAGGCATCCAAGCTATCGATACTCGCATTGGCCATTTTGAAAAGGAAGCTGCTTAACGAACTTACACCGACACCCCAAAGTCCCGCAGTGCGTCGTTGAGCGACGTTTTCAAATCCGTGCTGGGCTTGCGCTGGCCGATGATGAGGGCGCAGGGCACCTGGTACTCGCCGGCCGGGAACTGCTTGGCGATGGAGCCGGGAATGACCACCGAGCGCGGCGGCACGTAGCCGCGGTACTCTTTGGGCTCGGGGCCGGTTACGTCGATGATTTTGGTGCTGCCGGTGATGGTAACGCCCGCGCCGATAACAGCTTCTTTGCCAATGCGGCAGCCTTCAACCAGAATGCTACGCGAGCCGATGAACGCGCCGTCTTCGATGATGACGGGGGCCGCCTGCACGGGTTCGAGCACGCCGCCGAGGCCCACGCCGCCGCTCAGGTGCACACCTTTGCCCACCTGGGCGCAGCTGCCCACGGTGGCCCAGGTATCGACCATCGTGCCCTCGCCCACGTAGGCGCCGATGTTGGTGTAGCTGGGCATCAGGATGACGCCGGGGGCCAGAAACGCGCCGTAGCGGGCCACGGCGGGCGGCACCACACGCACCTGCTGGCCGGCGTAGTCGGTTTTGAGCAGCATTTTGTCGTGGTATTCGAAGGGGCCGACTTCCTGCGTGCTCATCTGGCGGATGGGGAAGTACAGAATAACGGCCTTCTTCACCCACTCGTTGATAGTCCACTCGCCGCCGTCTTCGGCGGGCGGGGTGGCCACGCGCAGGAAGCCCTTGTCGAGCTCCTCGATGACGTGCTCGATGGCGGCTTTGGTTTCGGGAGTTTGGAGCAGGGCGCGGTCGGCCCAGGCGGCTTCAATTTGGGATTGCAGGTCGGACATCAGACGAGTCGAAATGAGAGTAAGCAGCTGGCGGCCGCAGATGCAAAAGGCCGCTTAGCAGCTGCAAAACTAGCATCTTTGGGCCGTGCCTGTTTCCCAACCGCCCCAATTCGTTATTCTGCTAGCCTCGGTGCTCAAGCCCGTTGACGATACCCGCATGCGCGGCAAGTTCGCCGAAACGCTGGCGGCCCGGCCCGGCATGCGGGTACACGTAGCCGGGCGCGCCGCCGGAGAAGCCGCCGCGCAATCAGCGAAAATCAGCCTCCATCCTATTTTCAACGGCCGCCGACTGAGCCTGGGCCGGCTGGCCGCGCAGTGGCGCTACGGGCGGCTATTGCATGGGCTGAAGCCGGATTTGGTCATCGTGCATGCGCCGGAATTGCTGCCGCTCACACTGCTGTGGCAGGCGCTGGGCCGGGGCCGGAAATTCATATACGACATCCGCGAAAACTACGCGCTGAATGTATCGACGCAGCAGGTGTACCAAGGCCTCGTGCGGGGCGGTCTGGCGGCTGGGCTGCGCTGGGTGGAGGCGCTGGCGGCGCGCCG
>NZ_BAAGZM010000072.1:0-12529 GCF_054778495.1 Hymenobacter agri | reverse complement strand
GTGTGGGCCTCGAAAATGGTCTTGGCCGCCGCTTGCCAGGCCGGCTGAGCCGCGGCAAGCGGCGGCTCAGCCGGCCGCTGGCGCCAGGTATAGTAGCCGCTCTTGCTCACGCCCAGTACCCGGCACTGCACCTGTACGGGCCACGTGTCGGCGTGGGCCATGATGAAGAGACAGCGTTTCATCGGCCCGTCGGAGAGGAGAAGATGGTCAGCGCTTTTTTTAAAATATCGCGCTCCTGCTCGGCGCGGGCCAGGGCCGTGCGTAGCTGCTGATTTTCGCGGGCCAGCTCACTACTGCCCCCGGCAGCTTGGCTACGGGCGGCCCGCACCCAGTTGCCGAGCACGGCTGCACTCAGGCCCAGGGCCTAGGCGACGCGGGTTTGGGCTTGCCCGTGCTCGACGACCCGGCGCACGGCTTCGCCGCGGTACGCCGCATCATATTTGTGCCGCGAGGCGGCTGCTTTGACTTCTTCCATGACACAAGAAAGTTAAGAATCCTGTGTCCATTTCTCCTCGACCAGCCCAGTCTTCGGGTTGATGCTGTAGCGCGTGGCTAAGCTTTGTAGGCTTTCCTGGCTGTGTCGGATAGCGCGCCGTATCGCCCCCGTTGTGCGGGCGCTGCCGTGGAGTACTTGTCCCATAGGTCGGTGCGAAATTCCTGCCCGGAAAATACACCATCACATCCTAGGACTATACATCTAAGAGTTGAACTTGATAATACCATAATCCAACGCCTCCTCTAAGTTGGAACGGATAGCTGCGGCGGCCAAACCAAGCGTTATTAGAATTTGAGACAAGGGCCTTATGCCATCAATCTGCAATATGACTCGTATCCAATCTGCGTAATCCTTTTTTTCGAGAATATATTCTAGCGAACCATTTAATGCTAAATGGACATTGCCGGTCAAATCGGTAAGTACTGTCACTTCATCTGCAAACCGCGGGACCCGCTCCAAATGCACTGTTTCTGTATGAGAACTGAGCAGCAGGCTTATGTCCTGTGTTTCATCCTGCTGAGCAGCAATATGGATTCGTTCGGCAACAATGGGAGATCCCGTGGACGGGACCGGTAGTTGATTCGCGGTCATTTTGGCTAACAAACCCATATTAATGATCGCAAGCAATTCGGGCAGCGCCTTGCATTCTATGTCAGCGGCCAAATCGTCCACGCTAGCTTCCAACGCCGCTCGGTTGAGGATGGAATGTTGTACGTCGGGCTCTCCCACGCTTTCATAAATGAGTTCACGGTTGTTTTTGATTAGAAGCCCGTACATCATCCGGTAAGTGTAGCGAGCATCTCGTCCTAAGAAGAAGGGAACTTTTGGTCTTTGACTTAGTCCCCCTATTTCTTGGGCAAAAGCATCACGTAATATCTGCTTATTCCAAAAAAGAGACTTGTAGTGCGAAGCGGGTATTCCTAGTGTATACTCTACTAACCTGTGATCTAAAAACGGCACCCGATTTTCAATACCATTCGCCGCGGCAGTCCGGTCTTCATGCCATAGGTTGTACATCTTTAGACTGTATTGATACATATTAGTATAGTATTCCCATGGATTATGATATGGTTTGGTTAGTTGCTCATTAGCTAAAAAATCTGTGCGCAGCAGATGGCTGTGGCGGAGATATCGGTTATTTGTGCCTTGTAAAAGATTATTGTGTTCCAGGTTGCGGAGTGTGAGCATGAAACTGTCCCAATTATTGCCTTGAGGCTTATAGCACGAATGCATTGGATTTACAAATGAATCACAGTAGCCCCCATTGAACTCATCACTGCCCTGACCTGATAGGATTGATTTGACTAGTGGTGAGTGCTGTTTAGCATAGCGGTGAAGTTCATATTTGTACAATTGCTCAGCAGCGCACGCCGGAGTCTCCGTGTACCAAAGCAGTTTTTTCCAATACTCAGCATTATAGGGGTGCTCCTGCCATCGGAAATTAACTTGATGATTCTCGAGCCCAAATTGCTGTGCTGCCTGTGAAGCGGCTAAGACATCACCATTCTGGTAAGTACTCTGGGAAAACACGGTATAGGCAGGAATCCGTCCCAACTGACCCGCAATGTATGCCACCACGACCGAATCAATGCCCCCGCTCAAAAACACACCGACGCCAGCGTCTGACATTAATTGTAACTGGGTGCTTTCTATTAGTAAGTCCTTGTAACCCCGAACGATATCAGCGATTGAACGAAAATCCTCCCTGCTTTGCTCTGCTGAATGATGCAACGACCAATATGCTCGAGTCGTCAGTTGATTTGTTACAGTTGAGTACTGTACATACTCGCCGCCATCTACGTTTACAATGCCTTTGTAAAAGGAAGTTAGTTTTTGGCCCTGGTTCACCTGATTCAACGAATGAGAAAGCGCCGTGGACCAGTCAAATTCTCGAGGGCAATCAGGATAGGGCAGCAGTGATTTTATTTCGGAGCCAAAAATGATTCGTTCTGCGTTTACATTATAGTAAAGCGGCTTAATACCTAACCGGTCGCGCACCAGATACAACTGCTGCTTTTTTTGGTCCCATAAGGCCAGCGCAAACATGCCATTCAAATACTGTAAGCACTCAATTCCGTATTCTTCGTAGAGATGTAATATGACTTCACAATCTGAAGCCGTTTTGAACGTATGCTTGTCTTTGAGTTTGCGTCGAAGCTCCTTGTGATTGTAAATCTCCCCATTTGCTACCAACACTAAAGAATTATCTTCATTCGTAAGAGGCTGGCCTCCATTCTTCAAATCCACAATCGCCAGCCGCCGGAAAACAAGCCCAATCTGTTCTGTTTGGTAATATTGCTCATCATCTGGGCCGCGATGAGCAATAGAGTTACCCATAGCTTCAAGGACTCCCCGCATTGATTCTCCTTTTCTCATGCCATTACGGCGCATAATTCCAGCAAAGCCACACATTGTAAATAGATTATCAGATTGCTTATGGATTAACACCTGTCGTTTAGCAATATCAGGCTAAATAAGTATTATTCAATCAACATTTTTTCAATCCAATGCATTGAAAGGGGTAATATGTTAAAACATAGAATATTGCCTTGGCAATTTATTTGCGCCTTGAAAGCCTATTTATGCTGTTACCTGAATAGTAAGCCAGTTGCGGTTAGAAAAGAGGGTGGGGGTTTAAATGGGGATGGATTTGCGATTGTGCTGGTCGATGCAAATTTTTAATCGGGCCGCATGCATGCGCAGTGATTTGCTAAAAGAGCAGGATTTGCGCACCAATACGCCGCAACGCTGGCGCAGGGAGCAATTGAGTGATTCGACGATGTTGGTTTGGCCTTCGCCCTTTGGGCAGGGCCGATACTGTCCGGTGGGCAAGGCTTGGACGTAGGCCGGAAACAGGTCCGTAAAATACCAGCAATGCCGACGGTAGCGCCTGGACAGGGCGGTCCAGAGCCGGCAGGCCGTGGCCGCATCGCGCCGGCCCAATACCCGGGCCACGACGCGGCGGCTGGCGCGTTCGACGGCCAGCCAGAGCCAGAACTTACGCCGTTTGCGGCCCACAAACGTCCACATTTCGTCTAATTCAAGCGCTTCCCACTGTTTTGTTGCGCCTTTTTCGAACGCAGGCGCGGCAGTGCCGGGCTGGCCGATTGCGCTTTTTTTGCCAGATTGGCCACCATCATGCGCGAGATGCCGGTCACGCGTACGATGCTGCGTTGCGAATTGCTCTCGGCCAACAGTTTCTCGACCTGGCCGTAGCGGGCGGTCTGCCCGGTGGCGGCGGGTACAAACCGGGTCTGGTGCTCGCAAATCGTGCAGCGGTAGCGGGCATGCCCGCCACTGCGGCCGTTGCGCTGAATGTGCGTGCTACCGCATTTGGCGCACGTATGTTGAGTTGTTACCATCAACCTTTTACGAAGTCCATCCTAACTTAGACCACCGCCAAATCTAAAGAATGCCAATCATGATTATATATTTGAGGTTTCTCTTCTACTTTAAGGTAAAGAAGCCATGAAGGATCTTGTTGCCGAGTTGCTGGTGAAAGTGATTTCCTTGCCGAGATCAACTTTTTTTATGCCCAAGCCGATTGCTGCCCCCATGGATTCAGTAATCGATAGCCTGCCACGTTACTATTCCGAGAAAGAGTGCAGCATCTTAGGCAAACTCTCACAATGTCAAGGCATTATTGTGCACCTTGTCAAAGAAGGAAACTTGACTGACGTTGAAGTTTATGCAGCTGCAGCCAAATACTTATTGCGTCAACTTAAAGGAGAATGCAAATCAATCGGCAAGACGTTTGTTTACCCTGCATTTTCTTTATATGCCTACAAGAACGGGAAGCAATACTTAGCCAAAAGATATATTAATCAAGTAATTGTAATTGATGACGTTCTCTGTACAAAGTTTCCAATCCTACACTTGCACAAATTACATCATTTAGCCAATAGAATCAATACTCATCTTCGCAGCGGGCAGGTGGATGCCGCTGCCAAAATTATTGCGGCAGTTATTCTATATTTATGTCAAGGAACAATTAACTCTGATTACGGCACCGGAAACAAAAAGCTGTTAAATCAACTATTTAGTAGTGTTGATGAAGGAAACGTAATATTATCGCTTTATAACCAATTCTTTCAGCCAATGATAACATTCCCTGAATTAGGGACAAAGGTGCTTCAGCAGTATGAAATGACTTTGTTATTGAACTCACCAATTAAAAGCTACGGGGCTATCGAGTCCAAGGGAGCTTTGATTGCATTCTTTAATATTAAAATGGATCTGCTGATGTTGCAGCTTGATCAAAAAAAGATACTTGATTTTTTCAAAAAATATCACAGCTATAATTTTGATATTCTCAAACTGATATTGTTAAGAGATTTTCACTTTGCCCTAAAGGATGGGGATATTAGTAAACTAGTGAATCAAGCCATGAGCAACCACTTAAATTTCAAATTCTTCTCTCAACTTTTTGTTCCTGAGAGTAGCACCTCTTGTCAACATGGATAAGTTTATAGTTAGAAGTCCGGCTTTTTCTCTTGACCTTTTAGTCAAATTGTATGAAGCAGCTGACCCAGTCGAATTCATCTTTACTTTTTTCAGTAAAAGTGATATCTTTCAGCAATCTATTTACCTTTATTCTAAAGAACTGTTTGCTGCTGCACTGCAACAGATTCAGCATGCAACACCAGTTAAGAAGCGTGAAGGCATTGCCTTGTCGTTAATAAAGTATTATAAACGTTGCTGTTATCGATGTACACCATTTGGTGTTTCCTCAGAAATCACAGTCGGGTATTTTGGCACACAAAATAGCTACAAACTGAAAGGCCATCGAGTTGGAGTTAAACTGGATGGCTATGTTCTCAACGCTATTCTAGAAGAAGTCGGGAAATGGTCTGAAATTAGGGATAATTTGTATTATTACCCAAATAATACACTGTACAGTTACAAGAAAGCCATTCGCTACGTTGACAGGTCTCTTAAAAACAATGCATTCAAATTTGATATCTGCACAATTGAAAGCTCTGTTTATGTTCGGAAGCTGATTCAGTTGGCCAAAAAAGGAGCTAGGCGAAAAGCGTTAACTGAAGCGATCGAAGATTTTGGTTTCACCACTGATGAAGCGTTGGAATTTACTGATTATTTGATAGACGAGAATATACTTAGAAATAGTATCTCATACCAAGCCACCAATCCACTGTTTGAAGAGAAGTTGCTATCATGTTTGAAAGATGCTGCTATCTTATCTGGTAGCTCGCGCTGTCAAGGGCTGATCGATATTCTCGTCGCTTATCAAGCGGCAAGAGATCAGTACACCGATGCATTTGCCGCTCAGGCACCTGCACTGGCCTACTTGCAACAGATTGATGCAATTCTGAAACCGTTTAATTTCAATACGAATAAGGCATCAGTCCAGGTAGATGCTTATGGAACCGGTACCCTTGGGCTCCCCAAGATGTTATTGGATAAATGCCAGGCACAACTGGAGAGTCTCATATACTTAAACAATGGTGTTACCCGTACTCCTGAGTTAGAAGCATTTCGTCACCAATTCAATGAAAAATACGGCCTGGCTTTAGTTCCGTTACTCGAAGCTTTAGACCCTCAGATTGGAATTGGCTATAATAATCCAGTGGCGCCTCCCTACTTGCTTGCTCAGATAGGAAGCGTAAGCACTGTGGTTAAGCAAGAGGTGCCCTTCACGGAATGGGACCGTTTTGTTTTGGCAAAATACAACGATTGCCTTACGAGGCATCAGGAACGGAAAGGGATAATAATTCGTAGTTCCGACTTAGAAACCTTCAGTTGGCAATCACCCCCAAACCGCGCGTATGGTTCGGCCGTGGTGGGCTGCCGCTTGATCGCGGGACACGAGCAGGATGTGATTACGGGTGATTTCCTGCTGGATTTGTGTTACCTCAAGCAAGGGTCTGCCGCTGATACATTTTCGCGTTTTGCATACAACTCACCAGATATTCAAGCGCTTTGCCAAGAATTGGTAGCAGTTGAATTAGACCAAGCAAGCTCGGGTACGGTTACTGCGGAATTAGTGCACTTAGCCCAACCCCGGCTGAGTAATATTCTCAACCGATCCGCGCTGCACAAATACGAAATTCCGATATACGATGCTGGCAGTCAATCGGGAACAACGTCGATTGCTCTTTCTGACCTGTATATATGCATCAGAAATGAGAAGTTGCTCATTGTGTCCAAATCGTTGAAGAAGGTAGTTGTCCCATTGCTCACCAGCGCACACAATCATGCTTTGATGACAATGTCTGTATATAACTTCTTAGGGTCATTGCAGCAGAAAAGATTTGTAACGGCCTGGAGTTGGGGGCCATTAAATGCTCTGCCTTACTTGCCACGGGTTACGTATCAAAATTTGATACTATCCAAAGCTAAGTGGCGGCTGGTATCCAGTGCTTTTGCATCAGGAAACAGCATTGATATACCGCGATTGTGCACTTATATATCGGATAATAAAATAGATCGTTATGTGACGCTGCACACTCAGGAGAATTCGGACAATATCCTGCCGCTTGATTTACATAACAGCGCTTCTCTGACAATATTAAGCAAAGAGCTGGCGGGTAATGCCAGCGTGGTGCTGTGCGAAGACCCCTCTTCTTTAGCAAGCAATATGATATATAGCAATGTAAATGGCAAAGTATCAGTTGAGTTGCACATTCCTTTCCATCCTGTTGTTAAAGCTACTAATAATGGGCCAGTATTGCCAACTTGGAAGAAAGCTGACTTCAAAAGGGTAGGGCATCCAGGTATTTCTGCCACCTCATTGTTACCGGGCTTTACTTGTCAATACCTGAAACTGTACGCCTCTCCAGAACTGCTCGAAAGCTTACTTGCTTTAAAGTTCCTGCCTTGGCTCACTAAATTGCAAAAAAATAATGTTATAAGTCATTATTTTTTTATTCGTTACGTTGACCCAGATTTTCATATACGTTTGCGCCTTTTTGGTAATCCGATCGATTTAAATGCATTGTTTGAGTCATTTGAAGCATCTTTCACCGAAGAAATTCTGTCAGGTAAGCTTGCTAAACTGCAAGTAGACACCTATGAGCGAGAAGTGGATAGATATGCAAACATGGTCCTAAGCGAGCAGGTCTTCTACCGGGACAGTCAATGCGCGCTAAAATTGCTAAAGTATATCCACAAGCTGCAAGAAAGTAATCTGAAGTGGCTCTATGCGCTCGCTGGAGTGCACTATATTCTTAATGATTTTAATTTTGTGCTTCCAGAACGTAAAGAACTGCTGGAATCCATCCGCGATTTTTACTTAAGTCAGCAGGATCAAGCTAGTATTACACAAGTTAGACGTAATACTAGCAACTTCTATCGGTCGCACAAAGGTGAAATCGTAGAGCTGTTGAGTTGTGCCAAAACATCCTACGTCTTCTTGCACGAAACCTTTAAAGAGAGGTCTAACCACCTCGCACCGCTAGTCGCCGAGTTGCGGTCGGAAGCAGTTGTTAGCAACGTCAAAAGCTTCATTCATATGAGCTTAAATCGGCTCTTCGACAGCCATGCCAATGAGCAGGAAACAATAATCTATGACCTGTTGCTTCTTTTTTATCGGTCAATTTCTCATACTAAAGATGTTGATGTGATTTAACCTACTCGTAAAGTGCTCAAACCAATATAAGCATGATCCACCCAAAAAATTAGTTAGGAAGATAATCTTTTGCCATCACCACCTTTTTTAATTAGGTAACCGCCGTTGATGCATAATATCGCCTCTTTTTTGTCTATTGACTTAATCGGAGCAGGTTGAGCACAACAGTGATATTGAAATCAGTACCGCATCGTTTTACAAGTAACTCGCATATCATGAAAAACAAAGTGCATCTGCTAGCTGACACACTGCTACGCTCCGACAATGGGCAAGGGGTTGGCCTTTTGCATGGGCAGGCTGGTATTGTGTTGGCTCTCGCTTACTATAAAGCCTATCATGCGCAATCATCGAAGGTTAAGCAGTTGCACGATGGCATTGGTACCCGAATTGAATTCTTGTTCTCGGCTTTAGAGAACCAGCCGCTTGATGCCTCTTTGGGTACTGGCCTAGCTGGGATCGCCTTCTCCTTGAAGAGCACTTCAGAGATGCATAACGGCGAATTTTTTCCACCATCCTACTTGAAGCCTATTGACCAGATTCTGACTCAGTCCCTCTTAGGGTACATCGATACAGGAGATTACGACTTGATACGGGGGGGCATCGGTGTTTTAATTTACCTACTTCATTACACCCGCCACGAAGGAGCCCTGCGCAAATTCATCTCGTTTCTGGCCAGTCAGGCAGTAAAGTATCAGGATCAGGAGCTGTTCTGGTACACCTTTAGTTACCATGAGGAATCGAGGGCACTGGTATACGACACATCGAGCTGCAACTTTGGTTTGGCGCATGGCATGGCAGGCATCATTTCTTCGCTAGCAGATCTATACAGACACGATGTTTGCCGTAAACAGTGTCTCACTTTGCTTTCTGGCGCAATCAATTTTATTGCTTCCAAGCATGATGCCGCTAGCGTCTGCGGTTTCCCAGGACGTTTACTCTTCAAAGATGCTGATGAAATTCGGGAGCCATCAAAATTAGCTTGGTGTTATGGCGACGCCGGAATAGCACTGGCGCTGCTCAAAGCTGGTAAGTATTGTGGAAAAAAGGAATGGATCCTACTTGCCAACCAAGTTGGAGAAGTAGCTTGCGCTCGCACGATTGACAATGCCGATCTTCGCGAACATAGTCTCTGTCATGGGTATTTAGGTACAATGCACCTATTCAACCGCCTATATTTAGCTACTGGCAAGAGTTCATACGCCAAGGCAATGCGATATTGGCGAGCGGTCTCTGCTGCCAATCTTGATTATGAAATCAGTAGTACAGGCTTATTCCAAGTGGATGTCACGATGGCGGATGCTGAAGTAAGGATCTGCCACAATGGTCTCCTGCAAGGGCTAGCAGGTAATCTGCTGTGCCTGCTATCAATGCAGGACGGCATCGCGTATCCCTGGGATAGAGCTTTCTTGACCAATATCGAATGCTAAAGGGGCTAACGAGTTAGTAGATTGGTTGTAGTACTCCCCAAAGTTTGGACAGTTTATGGCGGCTATCTTAGTCAATGCCATGACCTCGAAACGCACCCGTCGCCGCCTCACTGCTGAGTTCAAAGCAGAAGTGACTTTAGCCGCCCTGACGGAGCGGTACCCCCTGGCCGAGTTGGCCACGCGCTACCGGTTATCGGTGGATCAAATCAGCCGCTGGAAGACACAACTGCGCCAACACGCGGTACAAGCCTTCGTCGAGCCCGAGCCGGCCGTGGCGGCTGCGCCCGATGTCGAGCCGCTCTACGCCGCCATCGGCCGGTTGCAAATGGAAAACCAGTTGCTAAAAAAAATACTGCCGCCATGTGCATAGCCCAGCAACGCGCCCTAGTGCAGGCCAGCGGGGAAGGCTCGGTGCAGGCCCACTGCTAGGCCCTGGGGCTGGCCCGCAGCAGCTACTACTACCAGCCCCGGGGCGAAAGCGCCAAGAATTTGCGGTTGATGCGCCTGTTGTACGAGAAATTCACCTTGCACAACTTCAAAGGCGTGCGCGACCACCCGCGTCTGGCCGGCCACGCCGTCAACGAAAAGCGTGTGCGCCGGCTCGTGGGCTCATGGGCCACGAGCCGGTTTACCCCAAACCGCGCCTGAGCGTGCCCGGGCAGGGCGTCACGCCCTATCCCCACCTGCTGCGGGACCGCCCGGCCACGGCCCTGAACGAAGTGTGGAGCACCGACATCACCTACGTTCCCATGGCCCGGGGCTTTCTCTACCTGGTGGCCGTGCTCGACTGGCACGCGCGGTACGTGCTGAGTTGGGAACTCTCCAACACGCTCGACGTGGGCTTTTGCCTGAAGGCCCCGGGCCAGGCCCTGTGCGGGGTACCGGCCCCGTTCATCTTCAACTCCGACCAGGGTACTCAGTTCACCAGCCAGACCTTCGAGCAGGCCCTGCTGCAGGCCGGCTGCCGCATCAGCCGCGACGGACGCGGACGCGCCACCGAAAACTCCTTCATCGAGCGCCTGTGGCGCTCGGTCAAATGAGAATGCGTCTACCTCAATCCGGCCACCGACGGCCAGCACCTCTACCAACAATTGCAGGCCTACTTCACATACTACAATCACCACCGCCCCCACCAGGCGCTAAAAGGTCAAACCCCTGCCCAGGCCTTAGCCCAAACCTCTCCCTTCAACCCCGCTTCAATTTGCTTAACAAACCCGCTTAAACTGTCCAGTTTTTGGGGAGTAGTACACTAAGTTAGACCACCGCCACATTTTTTTATATTCTGATTCTTGCGTTTCCAAAGATTATTTCTAGATTTGCGTATCCACATCTCTAACAATTTTACTTATGAAAAAGTCACCACTCAAAATCAACAAGAAGACCATTGCTTCCATTTTGGATAATGACCAAATGCAAGGTATCAAAGGGGGCTACTTCTTCTCCTTAGTAAGCGGTTGCTCTTCGAGCCTGTGTGTGTCTCATAATAATGGTTGCGGTGTTGCCGTAACCCTGTTGAACGACTGCTGCCCAGTTTTCTAAGTTTTGCTGGAATACAATCCAAGCACTGTGGTGATAAGGGTTCAAACCTAGGTTTGCACATATAATATTTTCAACTTGCAAACCGAATTTCCACATTCTCCTAATGCAAAAGGACGTTTCCAGTGAATCTGGAAACGTCCTTTTGCATTAGGAGAATGTGCTATATTACCACATGGCCGTATTGCTTGCCTTCTGATCGTGCATAATCGCGAGTTGTGACTTGCCGGATACAATACCGCAAGATTTGGTCAATGTGGTGTAACCGCTTTTATAAGTTGAGCACGTCACAAATAACGCCTATCGCCACTATTTACGGCAATAAGGCGTCTCGACTTCCTTTAAAAAGCTCGACGGGCAGAACAATACTCCATTGCATCAGCGCATCCTAGGCTCGCGGCGCTGCCCACCCAGTTCGGCTTTTCCTGATCCCGGTGTTAGGACAGCGCGAACTGCGGCTTTAGCAGCATGTAATTTTTGTGCTGGCTGGCATACGCGGTTGCCCCACTGGGGTTGCCCAGCGTCAGGTGCTCCGGCAGCACCGCGGTGGCGGGGGCTGACGGGGCGGGAGCCCGGGATGTTTGACAGCAGACGGCTACCAGCACCAGCAGGGAAAACAGCCAGCAGCTGAGTGAAAAATTCTTTAGAGCCTGTTAAAATTTAAGGGTAAGGTGTCGAATGCTGGATAGGAGGATGGTTACTTCGGGACTGGTGGTTTCACATTCGTAGTCTCGGCTCAAGCGTCGGTCCCATTGCAATCAGCTGATGGAGCGCTCGACCACCCAGCGAGTGGGCACGGGGGTAAAGCCGCCGTTGCCCGTGAGCCCGGGGGCGTTTCCATGGGCTGGTCCAGTAGAAACGGACAGTGAGCTGAGGTAGGTTGGTTTTCAGGTCCTGTTCAAATTGGTGGGGTGAGCGGTAGCCGAGCGCGGAGTGGTGGCGGTCGAGGTTGAAGTATGTGTCGAGGTAGTGGGCCACTTCCAGCCGGGCTTCTTCCAGCGAGGCAAAAGGACTGCCACCGGGCAATAATTCGGTTTTGAACGTGCTCCAGCCAGCCTCGGCCTGTGCGTTATCGTAGGGGTTGCCGGGCCGGCTAAAGCTGGGCTGGCCCCCGGCTTGGGCGATGCGGGCGCGGCAGGCCGCACTCGTGTACTGGCTGCCCCTGTCGCGTGCACGATGAGCCCCGGCGCGGGCTGACGCAGCGTCAGGGCTTGTTCTAGGGCGTGGAGCACCAGTTCGGTCGGCATATGGGCAGCCAGGTGCCAGCCTACCACGCGCCGCGAGCAGGCATCGCGCCACGTGGCCAGGTAGCACCATCGCCCGCCCACCAGAGGCAGATACGTGATGTCGCCGACCCAGACCTGATTCGGGGCGGTGGGGGCCGGCTGGCCCAGCAAGCGGTTCTCAGCCACCACGGCCGCCGAGTCGGCCACGGTGGTGCGCGGCCGGTGCGGGCGGGTGCTCAAGGCCAGCAGCCCGTGC
>NZ_BAAGZM010000071.1:0-12537 GCF_054778495.1 Hymenobacter agri | reverse complement strand
CCCTGCCGCCCGCAATTGGGAGCACCTGCGCAGCTACCGCATCGCGGCGGCGCTGCCGGTGTACCCTGCCGGCCAGCCGCCCCAGCAGCCACTCAAGCTGGCCGACAACCTCTACCGATGCGGCGACTGGGCATCCTATCCCTCGCTGAACGGCGCGCTGGCCACCGGCCGCGAGGTAGCGGAGATGATGGCGAAAGGTTGATTTCAACCTTCCATACAAAGCAAAAGGCCCGTTTCTCTAAATAGAAACGAGCCTTTCATTTATTCAATGACAGCGGCTATACCTGCGGGTTGGCTGGGGCCTGGGCATCGTAGCCCAGGATTTTTGCTTCTTCTTCCTCAACGGGCAAGTGAATGTCGTCGTTGTCCTGCACTCGCAGGGAAAGCAAGCCACCTATTATCATGCCGGCACCGCCCAATACCAAGGCATACAAGGTATTGCCATGGAATAGGTAACGAGTTAAAAAGCCCAGCCCAACGGAGGCGATAATCTGCGGCGTGACGATGAAGAAGTTGAATACGCCCATATAGTAACCCATTTTGTTAGCCGGCAAAGCCCCGGCGAGCATGGCATAGGGCATTGATAGGATGCTGGCCCAGGCAATGCCCACCAGAGCCATTGACACCACCAGAAAGTGCGGGTCGTGCACGAAAAGCAGCGACACCAGCCCCAAGCCCCCAGCCACCAGGCAGAGCATGTGCGTAAAGCGGCGGCTGCTGCGGCGGGCCAACACGGGCAATAAGAAGGCGAACACCGCCGCTACCCCGTTGCGCACCGACGAGCATACGCCCAGCCAGTCAGCCCCATCATTGTATTGCTGCTGCACCCGCTTGAGCGTGGCCGTTTCGGCAGCGGTCAGTTGCCCACCGGCCAAAGCGTAACCGGCTAGGTTGGTGGTGATAATCTTGTCGGGAGTGCCCGCCTGAAACTCATTGATTTCAGCTAAATCAGTACGCAGAGCCGTCAATTTTTTGGCTTCCTGTTCAGCCGGGGTTGTTTTGCTTAAGTCGAAAAAGCTCTTGGCCGGCACGTTCTGCACCGTAGCGCTGGCCGTGTTCACCTGCTGCGATATTTTGGCAAACAGCTCGTTGTCAACGTGCATGTTATAGATGCTGCTCGTAACGGCATTGGTGGAATAAATCCACATCGCAAACAACGCAAACCAAGTAAAAAGCTGTACCACTGCCAGTTGCCGCATGGCTTTGGGCATATTGAACACACCCAAGAACGACTGCTTAAGACCGTCGAACACGCCGCCTTCGGCTTTCTCGCGCTCAAACTCGGCCATGTCGGCTGGTGGATACTCGCGCGTGGTAAGCACGGTGTATATCACCGCCAAGAACAGCGCTAGTCCACCCGCATAAAAAGCATACTTTACCGATGGCGGAATCATGCCCTGGGGCGCGGTATTGGCAATGTGAAACCAGTTGGTGAATACCCAAGGTAATCCAGCCGCGATAACCGACCCAACCCCAATAAAGAAGCTTTGGGTAGCGAAGCCAGTGGTGCGTTGGCTGGTGGGAAGCAAGTCGCCCACGAATGCCCGGAACGGCTCCATGGAAATATTAATGCTCGCATCCATCACCCATAGCATCCCGGCCGCTATCAGCAGCGAACCTGAGTTGGGCATAAAAAATAGAGCGAGGGCTGCTAGTAGCGCTCCCATGAAAAAGAAGGGACGCCGCCGTCCCCAGGTTGGGTGCCAGGTGCGGTCAGAGAAATAGCCGATAATTGGCTGCACAAGCAAGCCAGTAAGCGGGGCCGCAATCCAGAGCAGTGGTAAGTCGTCTTTACTGGCACCAAGAGTTTCAAAAATGCGGCTCACATTGGAGTTCTGCAATTCGAATCCGAATTGGATGCCTAGGAAGCCGAAGCTCATATTCCAGATTTGCCAAAAGCTCAGGCGGGGCTTTTGGCGGGTATCAGCGGCGGAAGCCACGGTGGGAGCAGCCATTGGGAAGGGGAAGAAGGTAATGAGTAGTTGGTGCCGCCAAATCGATTGCGGTACCCGTTTCAAATTCAGCGGTTCAGCCCGGCTTATTTCGGCTTAATCTCGAACACGTAGGCCGAGAGCGGGGCCAGCGTGAGGTTGAGCGCGTTGCGAGGCTCCTCGTCGGTGAGCAGGTTGGTGTAGGTGTAGAACCGCTTTGTGCTCAGGCCCATCTTAGTCATCACCTCGGCCGGGATGGTGATGGTGGGCTTGTAGGTTTTATCGGCCGAGAAGTTCACCACTACCAGCACCTGTTGCTTGTCGGTGTAGCGCAGGTAGGTGTAGAGGTTGCGCTGGTTGTACTCCTTGCCCAAGTTGTTGGCGTCCTGCAACTCGTAGAAACGGCCCTTGCGCAGCGCTTCGTTCTGGCTGGTGGCATTCAGCAGGCGGCTGTAGAACTCGCGCAGCTGCTTCTGCTCGTACACCAACTTGCCGCCGTCGAATTTGCCCTGGTTCAGCCATTTCTGGTGTTCGGGCACACCCCAGTAATCGAAAATGCTGGTGCGGCCGTCTTCGCTGCTGAAGCCTTCGGCACCGTTGGCGGGCTCGCCCACTTCCTGGCCGAAATACAGCATCACCGGGCCGCTGCCCAGGGTGGCCGTCACGGTCATGGCCGGGATGGCGCGCTTGGCGTCGCCGGCAAAATCCTTGCTGGCAATGCGCTGTTCGTCGTGGTTTTCGAGGAAGCGCAGCATGCTCGACGAGAAGCCGTTGCTTTCTTCTTTCCACACTTTGGTGATGTCCTCGGTGGTGCCTTCCTGGCGCATCAGCTTGCGCAGGTTGTCATAGAGGCCCACTTTGTCATAGAGAAAGTCGAAGTGGCCCTTCTCGAGGTAGGTTTTATACTCCTTGGGGTTGTAGGCTTCGCCGATGAACACGAGGTCGGGCTTCACCTTTTTCAGCTCCGGAATCACCCAGGCCCAGAACTCCACGGGCACCATTTCCACCATGTCGCAGCGGAAGCCGTCGACGTTCTTGCCGGCCCAGAACACGAGGATGTCGCGCATCTTCTTCCAGGTGTCGGGCACGGGGTCGAAGTGGGTGGCGCGGCCATTCTGGTAGTCCACGCCGTAGTTCAGCTTCACGGTTTCGAACCAGTCGTTCACGCTCGGCGCTTCCGAAAATACGTCGTTGCCGGTGGCTTTGGCGGGATTTTCCAGGTACTTGCCATCCTCGCGCGGGCCCTTGGCGGGGCCCAGCGGGTTGTAGCCGGCGGGCACCACGAAGGCTTTGCCGGGGATGTAGTAGAAGTTGTTGTTGATGGCGAAGGCCTTGGTTTTGTCGTCGCTCACGCCCAGGTCGACCACGCCAGTCGGCTTGGCGTCCGACTTATACGAGCGGGCTACGTGGTTCGGGATGAAGTCCATCAGCACCTTCAGGCCGTGGTCGTGGGTGCGCTTGATGAGGGCTTCGTACTCGGCCATGCGGTTTTTCACCGTCACGGCCAGGTCGGGGGCCACGTCGTAGTAGTCCTTAATGGCGTAGGGCGAGCCGGCGCGGCCCTTCACCACGTCGGCATCGTCGGCCGGAATGCCGGCGCTGGTGTAGTCCGTCATGGTGGCGTGCTCAATCACGCCGGTGTACCACACATGGCTCACACCCAGTGCCTTAATTTCTTCGAGCGCCTTGTCGTTGATGTCGTTGAACTTGCCGCAGCCGTTCTCAGTGATAGTACCGTAGGGCTTGTTCAGTGCCACTTTGTTGCCGAACAGGCGCGTCATCATCTGGTAAATGACGAGCTTATTATCCTTCGGAACCTCGGCGGTGGTATTGGGGTCGGTGGCTTGGGCAGGGGTTTTATGCACGGACGGTTTGGGCAACGAGAAGGCAGCAAGCGAGAGAAGGCTGCCGGCCAGCAACAGTTTTTTCATGATGCGGCAAGTTAGTCAATGAGTGAATGAGTGAATGGCTGAATGGGCGAATGGAGGAGCTTGCAACAGGCAAATCATTCGCCCATTCAGCCATTCACTCATTCACCGATTGGAAACTACCACTCCTGCGTCAGCGGGTGCAGCATCAACTCGTCCACCACCACGTGGGCGGGGGCTTCGAGCACGTAGCGCACGGCCTGGGCCACATCGGCAGGGCGAAGATGGGTTTTCTCGGCCTCGGCGCTACCGGGCGTGGTGTCGTTGAAGTAGGTATCAACCAGCCCGGGGTAGATGGTGCTGACTTTGATGCCGTGCGGGCGCACCTCCTTGCGCAGGCTGCCGAGCAGGGCATCCTGGGCGTATTTGCTGGCGCCGTAGGCCGTACCGTGCGAGAAAGTGCGCTTGGCTACGTCGGAGGCAATGCCCACGATGTGGCCGCGCTTCTGGGCCTTGAAATGGGGCACAGCGGCCTTGCACAGTAGGAAAGTGCCCTTCACATTGGTGTCGAACATGCGGTCCCATTCCTCGCCGGTGAACTGCTCCAACTCGGCAAACGAGCCCACGCCGGCGTTGCAGATGAGCACGTCGAGCCGGCCGTAGTGGCGCAGGGTTTCGGCTACCACGTGCTGGGCGTCGGCCTCATCGGCAATGTCGGCCACGATGCTCAGGCCGCGGGTTTTGTGGGTGAGGTCGCTCAACTCCTGCTCGCTGCGGGCCACGGCCACTACGGTGGCGCCCTGCAGGGCCAATAGTAGCGCCGTGGCTTTGCCGATGCCGCGGCTCGCGCCAGAAATGATGACAACTTGGTTGGTGAGGTCGGTCATGAGCGCAGGGTTACGCGAGGTTAAAAAAGGTTTCGCAGGGTTTTCGCGAAGGCAGATGGAAGTTACGAAACAAGCGCCAGGCACTTGGCGAAACCTCTTTTAACCTTGCGAAACCTTGCGCGCTATTTCCGAAGCTCCACCACCCAGGCCGTGTGCGCCGGGACGGTGAGGTTTTTCAGGTCGCTGATGGTTGCGCCGCTCACCACTTCCGTGCCCGACGAGAAGCCGTCCGTCCGCTCCGCGAAGCGGGTGCCGTCCACCTTCTTCTCTTCCTTGGTGTTGTTGGCGATAATCATCACGCTCTCCGTGTCCGAGTACCGGAAGTAGGTGTACACGCCATCCTGCGGGATGAACTGCATCAGCTTGCCGCTGCTCAGCACGGGGTGCGTTTTGCGGTAGTTGGCCAGCTTGCTCACGTAGTCGAAGGCCTCGCCGGCCTGGCCGCTGGGGCGCGAAGTGAAGTAGTTCACCTTATCGCCCGGAAAGCCGCCGGGGAAGTCCTCGCGCACCTTGCCGTCGGGGTTCGAGAAGTTCTTCATCAGCACCTCGGTGCCGTAGTAGAGCTGGGGCGTGCCGCGCAAGGTCAGCAGCCAGGCAATGCCGGTTTTGAACTTGTTGAAGTCCTCGCCAATCACCGAGTAGAAGCGACTCATGTCGTGGTTGTCGAGGAAGGGTACGTTGCGGGTGGCATCGGTGTACAGCCAGTCGCCCTGCAGGGCGTGGTAGAGCTTGCTCAGGTCGCCGTTTTCGGTCTTCAAGGCATCCGAAATCGCGAAGCAAATCTGGAAATCGAGCAGACCCGGCATGTTCGACTTGAAGCCGTTCACCGGGGGCAGAATGTTCTGGGCGAAGAAGGCCTGCTCGGCCTCGGTGCCCTCCCAGGCTTCGGCAAACTGCGCCAGCTTGGGGTATTCCGCCATCGTGGCCTGGCCAAACTGCATCAGGAACTGCGGGTTGGAATACGGGTAAGTATCGATGCGGTAGCCGTCGATGCCCGTGGCTTCTACCCACCACAGAAAGTTCTGGATGATGTAGGTGGCCACCAGCGGGTTGCCCTGGTTCACGTCGGGCATGGTGGTGTCGAACCAGCCGTCGTTGAACAGCTGGTAGTCGCGCTTCGAGCCGTGCGGGTCGTTCAGGGCGAAGGCGTTGTAGTTGCTGCGCGTGAAGGTGGGGAAGGCGTGAAACCAGTCGGCCGCCGGCTTGTCGAGGAACAGGTGGTGGTAGCTACCCCAGTGGTTCAGCACAATGTCCTGCACCACTTTCAGGCCGTCGGCGTGGGCGGCTTTCACGAACTGCTGGTACTCGGCGTTGGTGCCGTAGCGCGGGTCGATTTTGTAGCAGTCCGTCACCGCATAACCGTGGTAGCTGGCCTTAGGCATGTCGTTCTCAATCACCGGCGTGGGCCAGATAGTCGTGACGCCCAGCTTTTTGAAGTAGTCGAAGTGGTTCTGAATGCCTTTGAGGTCGCCGCCGTGGCGGGCGTACATCGAGTCGCGGGCTACGCGCGGGGCGCGGGTGCCCTTCACCACGTCGTTCTTCGGGTCGCCGTTCGCGAACCGGTCCGGCATCAGCATGTAAATGAAATCGGCCTGCGTGAGGCCCTGCGTGCGCTGCGGGTCGGTGTTGCGGGCGCGCAGCTCATAGCTGTACGTCAGGCTCTTGCCGCCTTTGAAGGTCAGCTTCAGCTGGCCCGGCTTGGCGTCGGGGCCGATAGTGAGGTTGACAATGAGATAGTTGGGGCTTTCCAGCTTCTGCTGGCTGTCGAGCGTCACGCCCGGGTAGGCGGCCAGCATAGCAGTGCTGCCGGCAATACCCGGCGCATTCACCAGCAGCTGCAGCTTGGGGTTCTTCATGCCCACCCACCAGTAGGTCGGGTCGATGCGTACGGCGGAGGCAGGTTTGGCGGGGGCGGCGGAGGTCGCCAGCGGGCTCGCTAACTGGGGTGCGGCCGATGCGGCCAGCGACAGCAACAACGTTGCGGCAGCTAGCAAAACAGGTGGGAATTTCATAGCAAAAAGAGCATTGGGATAACCGTAAAGCCAAAAGTACGGCTTTCCCCCAAGGGCCCTGATGCGCAACCGTTTCCACTTTGCGAATAAATTTTTCGGCTCCTACCGCGCACAGAAAAGCCCGCTCCCCAATCGGGGAACGGGCCTTTATTACTCGCTTACAACAGAGGCTACTCGCAGCGACTATTGCTGCTTGGCGAGCCAGAGCGAGGCGTTCATGTGCAGCTTGGCGTGGCTGGCAATTTCGGTCCAGCCGGGGTACACGGTGTTGCCGGGGCTGCCGGTGCCGTCATCAGCCGGCGACGAGTCGGTGATGCACACCACCCGGCCGGTGCCGTAGGTGCTGCTCATCAGCATGATGTTGCTGTTGCCCTGGGCCGAAGTGCCCTGCCAAATCAGCGGCGTGGCCTGCGAGCCCGAAGTTTTCGTCATGGTAGCGCCGTTCGAGAACTTCAACTGCGTTACGGCGCCCTGCGAGCCGTTCAGGATGGTGTTGGTGCTGCTGGCCAGCACGTTGCTGGTGGTTTCCGAAATGTTGGTGAGGGCAATGCTGTAGCCGAAGGGGTTGGCCTGCACCGAGTTGTTGGTCATCAAATCGTTCCAGATGGCGGGCGAGTCATAGCCATCGTTGTTGCGGTCCGACACGGTGTGGTCGGAAATCATGAACAGGCCGCCGCCGTTTTTCACGAAGTTGATGATGGCCGTTTTCTCCGAAGCCGAGAACAGCGTGTTGGGCTCATCCACCACAAACACATTGTAGTTGGCCAAATCCTGGGGGTTCGAGGTGTTGCCGTAGGTGATGGCCGTGCCCGAGGGCAGGTTTTCAACCGAGTTGCCCAGTTTCACCAAGGCTACGCCCCACGAGGAGAGAGCGGCGGTCCAGTATGTTTCCGAAGTAGTGCTGGTGATGCCCGAGGCGGCCGGCGTGGGGTAGCGCGGCGTCACGCCCGAGTCCACGTCGAGGGCCCAGTCGGCGTTGCCGGCCAGTTCGGCGTGGCTGGCGTCGAACAGAAATTTCTTGCCTCCGGTGGTGGTACCCCCCCCGCCGGTAGTGCCACCGCTATAGCTTTCCACGGTGATGTTGTCGATGTTGATGCGGTTGGTGGTGCCGTCGGTTTTGCGCACCTGCAGGCGCACGTTGCCGCTGATATTCACCGTGAACGAGGCCGTGCTCAGGCTCGCGCTGCTGCTGGTGATGGTGCTGCCCACTTTGGCGTAGCTGCTGCCGCTGTTGCTGCTGGCCCACAGCTCCCAGGTGCTGCTGGCGTCGGTGCTGTACACGGCGTGCGCCACCGTCACCACGCCGGCGCCGCCGGTCAGGTCGAAGTTCATGCTCAGCGAGCCGCTGTTGCGCACGCGGGCCGACCAGCTGCCGGTTTTGGCATCGGCCGTGGTGTTGCCGATGAGGGCGTCGTTCAGCGTCCAGGAGCCCGAACCGAGCGTAACGCTACCCGTGGTGTAGGCCGTTTTGGTACCCGTTTCAAACCCTTCAGGGAAGCCCGGGGCCGACACATTCTGAGCAAAGACGGCGGCCGACGGGGCGGCAGCCGGCGTCAGCTCCGATTTCGAGCAACCGGCAAACAGCGCGGCAGCGCCCAGCAAGGGTGCCACCAAATAGCGAACAGGGAAATTCATGCGCATGGGTTTGACAAAGAAATTTTTATGGTGAGAAATAAGAGCGTCAAATGTAGCGGCTTAAAACAATCAAATTATCAATATCATGGTTAAATAATTATGTCATTTTCAAAATCGCACCTTTTTTTAATGAATTTTCCATGAATTTTGTATTTATAAGCTAGAAATAGCTAGTCTTACATAATAATATCCTGATGAGCTTCCGGCCGCATCAGCATTGCGCGGGCCACTTGCCGCTTATCGGCTCCTTGCTTAGCCGCAAACAGGGCTACCCCGCTGGAATCGGCAGCGACGCCAGGCGCGCCGAAGAAATTTTACCACTAATCGGCTGGCTGATATTGCCTTGACACTGTTGGCGTTGGCCAAAATGCTAACGTTTGCTTAACTCAGTGCTCTATATCAAGGTGTTGCGATTTTTCCGCAAAGCTGCTGACCTTAGCAGCCTCAACGGGCGGCCAGTCGTGCGCCGCACGCCTTATTCTTCAACCCGCAACGCTCATTCCGGCGTGCTTTCGGGCACGCACTTGCTAAGCTTATGGCTTTCACTTTCAAACCGTACACCCCCGCCGCCAAGTACAAGACGGCCGCCGCGTATTTCTCGATGGAGTTTGCCGTCGACCAGGCGCTGAAAACCTACTCGGGCGGCCTGGGCTTCCTGGCGGGCTCGCACATGCGCTCGGGCTTCGAGCTGAAGCAGAACCTGGTGGGCATCAGCATTCTGTGGACGTTCGGCTACTACGACCAGGACCGCGACCCCGAGCAGGCCATGCGTGCCGAGTTCCGCCACAAGCACTACTCGTTTCTGCAGGATACCGGCCTGCTGTTCCCCATCACCATTCACGGCGCCAACGTGTTCGTGAAGGCCATGTACCTCGCCCCGGAGGTGTTCGGCACAGTGCCCATGTTCTTCCTGACCACGGACATTGCCGAAAACGACCACCTCTCGCGCACCATCTCGCACCACTTGTACGACCCGGACTCGGCCGCCCGCGTGGCCCAGAGCATTCTGCTGGGCGTGGGCGGTGGCAAGCTGCTCGATGAGCTCGGCCGCAAAACCGACGTGTACCACCTCAACGAGGGCCACGGCCTGCCGCTGGCTTTCTACCTCTACGAAAAGCACGGCCGCGACCTGGCCGAGGTGCAGAAGCGCCTGGTATTCACCACGCACACGCCCGAGCTGGCCGGCAACGAGGAGCGCCCCATGAAGCTGCTCACCGACATGACCTTCTTCGGCAACGTGCCCGAGGAGGAAGTGCGCCGCGTGGCCCGTATCGGCGACGGTGACCACCTGAACTACACCCTCACCGCGTTGCGCTTCTCGCGCAAGGCCAACGCCGTAAGCAAAGTGCACGGCACCGTGGCCAACGAGATGTGGGGCCATTACGAAGGCATCTGCCCCATCATCCCCATCACCAACAGCCAGAACGGCAGCTACTGGCGCGACCCGCAGTTGGCCGCCGCCCTCAAGGGCAAGGACGACGCGGCCCTGCTCGCCCGCAAGCAGGAGCTGAAAAAGGACCTGTTCAAGATTGTGGCCGACCAGACCGGCAACGTGTTCGACCCCAACGTCATCACCATCGTGTGGGCCCGTCGCTTCGCCGCCTACAAGCGCGCCGACCTCATCCTGCGCCATTTCGAGCGCTTCGTAGAGCTGGCCGCCAATGCCAAGCACCCCATCCAGATGATTTGGGCCGGCAAGCCATACCCGAAGGATTTCGGCGCGGTGGCGCTGTTCAACGATATTATTAAGCGCACGGCTCGCTTGAAAAACTGCGCCGTGCTTACCGGCTACGAGCTGGGCCTGTCGGCCGCTCTGAAGAAGGGTTCCGACATCTGGCTGAACACGCCGCGCTTCCCGCGCGAGGCCAGCGGCACCAGCGGCATGACCGCCGCCATGAACGCCAGCGTGAACCTGAGCATCGCCGACGGCTGGATTCCGGAGTTCTGCCGCGACGGCGAAAATGGCTTCCTCATTCCGATTGTGGACGTAACGCTGCCCGACAACGTGAAGGACGACGCCGAAGCCACCGCCCTGCTCGACGTGCTCGAAAACAACGTGCTGCCGCTGTACTACGACCAGCCCAAGAACTTCCTGAAAGTGGTAAAAACTGCCATGAAGGACGTGGAGCCCGAGTTCGAAAGCGCCCGCATGGCCCGCGAATACTACGAGCTGCTGTACAAGGCGTAGGTTGAAAACGGTGCAGGTTTAGGCGCCTGTCATCCTGAACGCAGTGAAGGACCTTATCAAGTTTGAACGATTGTCGTATGAACGACTCGTTCAGGCGTGGTAAGGTCCTTCACTGCGTTCAGGATGACAGCTAATTCGCTCTCTTTTCCCGTAATCCGTCCCGCCATGTGTGGCCGATATTCCTTCACCGCTCCCGCCCCCACCATCGAGCAGCGCTTCGACGCCACCTTTGCCGAACCCGCACCGCCCAACTATAATGCCGCCCCGTCGCAGCGCCTGCCCGTCATCACCAACGCCGCGCCCGGCCAGATTCAGCTGTTGCAATGGGGCTTGGTGCCGGCCTGGAGCCGCGACCCCTCCGGTGGCCCCAAGCCTATCAACGCCCGCGCCGAAACGCTGGCCGAAAAGCCCAGCTTTCGGATGCTGCTGGCGCGGCGGCGCTGCCTGGTGCTGGCCGACGGCTTTTACGAGTGGCAGGCCACCGAGGCGGGCAAGGTGCCGCACCGCATTTTGCTGCGCGACGAGCAGCCCTTCGCTTTCGCCGGCCTCTGGGATGAATGGGTAGACCGCGCCACCGGCGAGCTGCACCCCACCTTCACCATCATCACCACCGAGCCCAACGAGCTGATGGCCGGCATTCACAACCGCATGCCCGTCATCCTGCCCGGCCGCGATGCCGAACGGGCCTGGCTCGCCGACGGCCACCGCCTGCCCGACTACCAGCAGCTGCTGCAACCCTTCGAGGCGGCGGCCATGCGCGAGTACGTCGTCAGCAAGCTCGTGAATTCGCCGGCCAACAACAGCGCCGAAGTGTTGGAGCCCATCGCCGCGTAGCAGCCCCGCTGCAGTAGCAGTCTGCCGGTTATCTTGCCGGTATGAATCCGACTGTTTCCGCCCCAACGACCTGGCTTTCGACGCATAACCCCTGGGTTTTGGCCTTGCTTATCGCCGTACTGGCAGCCGTGCTGCAGCTGGGACTGCCGTGGTGGAGCGCTCCAACACTGGCATTCGCTGTCTGCTTCGGGCAGGCACAGTCGGGCAAAGCAGGCTTTTGGGCCGGTTTCGTGGGGCTGGGGCTGAGCTGGCTGGTGCCGGCCGCGTGGCTGGCTTTCCAGAACAATGGGCTGCTGGCGCACCGCGTGGCGCAGCTGCTGCCGCTCGGTGGCTCGGCGCCCATTCTGGTGCTCGTAACGACGCTGGTTATCGGCCTGGCCGGCGGGCTGGCCGGATTGGCTGGCCGCTGGCTGCGCGAAGCGTTTGCGCCGGCTCGCGGGGTTCGTTAGCGGCAAGCCAAGGGCACGCAGGCTATTTCAGGCGCTTGGCCACCCATGCACCTACGGCTTCCAACGCTTCTTCCGACGTCATGGTGGGCGAGGTGGTACCGGCCAGCAGGGCGCGCTCGCCCAAAACGGGCTGGAAATCGTGCGTTACGCCGTCCAGCTGCTGAGTGGTAGCCTGCTTATTGCCTTTAAAGCCTTTTTCGAGCGCGGCTATGTTGGTGGCGGCGGGCACCTGCTCGTCGGCCGCGCCGTGTAGCAGCAGCGTGGGGCAGCTTACCTTGGCCAGCTCGGCCTGCGGGTTGAAGGCCAGCAGCGAACGGTACCACGGGCTGGTGAGCTGGCTGGCCCGGGCCTGGGCTGTAGCCGGGGCCAATCCCGGGTAAATCTGCCGAAGCATGTTGGCTACAATGGCTTGTGCCTGCGCATTATCAGTGGTGTGCCGGATGATTTCGAGCAGCGCAAACTGCTGCTTATACAGGATGTCGTTGCGCTTGCGGGCTTCGGTGCTCAGGCGCAGTTGCTCCTGGGCCACGCGCACCGCAACCTGCTCGGGGCTGGCGCCGGCGGCCAGCTGCCGCACGGCTTCGCGACGGACCTGGGCCATGCGCTGGGCGCAACGGGTTTGCCATGCCAGTTGGGCAGTATCGGGCTCGCCGGGGCGATTTACCAATGATGTTTGGCGCGCCAGCAGCTCTTGGCCGCTCACGCCGGCCGCGGCCAGCGCCACCACAAAGGC
>NZ_BAAGZM010000070.1:0-12657 GCF_054778495.1 Hymenobacter agri | reverse complement strand
GGCAGCAGTCCCCGCGGCTCCGACCGCCGTATCGGCTCCGCAGCCACAAGCCGCGCCTGCTACCACCGCTCCGGCCGCGGCTTCCAAGCCTGCCCCGAGCGTGAGCGGCAGCCAGGAGCTGATTGAGATGGACCGCATGCGCAAGATGATTGCGCAGCGGATGGTGGACTCGAAGCGCATTTCGCCCCACGTGACCAGCTTCGTGGAGGCCGACGTGACGGACATCGTGAACTGGCGCAACAAGCACAAGGACGCCTACAAGAAGCGCGAGGGCGAAAACCTCACCTTCACGCCCATCTTCATTCAGGCCGTGGCCCGCGCTATCCAGGATTTCCCGAACATCAACGTATCGGTGGATGGCGACTACATTATCAAGAAGCGCGACATCAACGTTGGCGTGGCCGTGGCCCTGCCCTCGGGCAACCTGATTGTGCCCGTGATTCACAACGCCGACCAGCTCAACCTCAATGGCCTCACCAAGAAGGTGAACGACCTGGCCAACCGCGCCCGCATCAACAAGCTTACCCCCGCCGACCTCGAAGGCGGCACCTACACGCTGAGCAACGTGGGCTCGTTCGGCAACGTGATGGGCACGCCCATCATCATGCAGCCGCAGGTAGCCATTATGGCCGTGGGCGCCATCAAGAAGAAGCCGGCCGTGATTGAAACCCCACAGGGCGACCTCATCGGCGTGCGTCACTTCATGTTCCTGAGCCACAGCTACGACCACCGCGTGGTGGATGGCTCGCTCGGCGGCATGTTCGTGCGCCGCGTGGCCGACTACCTCGAGCAGTTCGACCCCAACACGGCGATTTAATCGCGCTTTTGGCTGACACCATCAGAACGTCATGCTCAGCGCAGTCGAAGCATCTCTACCGTAGCAGTAAATCAAATTACTTATGCGTTAGTGATGCTTCGACTGCGCTCAGCATGACGTTCGATTTTTTGTTTTCCTTTATGAAAAACCTCCTCTTCCTCGGGGCTTTGGTGCTGGCGCTGGGCCTCATCGGCTACCTGTACCAGCAGCTCGATGCCACGCAAAAAGCCCTGCAAGTTTCGGAACAGCGCTTTGCCGACTGCCAGAAAGTGACCTTTCAACTGCAAAACCAACTGGCCCCGTTGCAGAAAAAGCAGCCGGGCGGCATTCCGCAGTAACTATTGCCGTACCTCTACGGCTGGGCCTCATTCAAATGCAGCCACCATTTCATGGTTTCCAACTTGTCGTTTTCTACTGCGGTCAATGCCAATTGGGCAAATACTTCGGTGAGCTTATCAATTCCATAGTTTTCTCTTAACCAGAAGGGCAATTGTTCGACACTCTTATTCCAGTGAGTCAACACCCGTTGTAGTAACTCCTTTGGGTTTCTTAGTGATGTTGGCCGAACAATCTCTAAAATTTGTCCGGCGAATTCCTGCTGTGCGTAATTACGTTCGCCGCTTTCCCGCTCGAAAACCCGAATTACACCTTCTACAACCAGCTCAGCATCTGCTTTCTGAAGGATATACGTAAGCTGTTTAATTCTCTGTGACCGATGCTCTTGGTATTTGCCAACTGAAGTTAAAATTTCTTTCTCTATATCCGCTGCATTTATAGGAAATTTCATGTAGCTGGTAGCTTTGGGGTTATATAGCAAATGTCGCTGTTTGCTCTTCAGCATTATCCATACACGAAAAAAGCCGCTTCCTGTGCAGGAAGCGGCTTTTTTGCGCATTAAGCAGCAGCTTACATACCCTTCAGCGCCTGCTCCAGCGCGGCGATTTTAGCCTCGGCATCGGCCAGCTTCTGGCGTTCTTTTTCCAGCACTTCGGGCTTGGCATTCTGGGCAAATTTCTCATTGCCCAGTTTTTTCAGCACCGAGTCGCGGAACCCCTGGGCGTATTCCAGGTCTTTTTCGAGGCGGGCGCGCTCGGCGGCCATATCGATGTGGCCTTCGAGCGGAATGAAAAACTCGCTGCCGCCCAGCACGAAGCTCACGGACGCGGCCGGGCCGGCCTCGGCCAGGCTCACGGCCGAAATGCTACCCAGCTTGCGGATGATGCTGTCGTAGTCGGCTAGCAAGTGGGGGTCGTCGGTTTTGGCCACCAGTGCGAGGGGCTTGTTGGGGCCGAGGTTCTTCTGGTTGCGCACGGCGCGGATGCCGGCCACGATGGCCAGCGCCTTGTCCATGTTGGCCAGGGTTTCGGCGCTGTTGGCGGGGGCGCTGGCGCGGGGCCAAGGAGCCACGGTCACGTAGTCGCGTGGGCCGCGCTCGGCCAGCTCGTGCCACAATTCCTCCGTGATGAAGGGCATGAAAGGGTGCAGCAGCTTAAGCAGCGTTTCGAGGAAGCCGACGGTGTGGCGCAGCGTTTCGGCATCGATGGGATGCTGGTAGGCGGGCTTCACCATCTCCAGATACTGGGCGCAGAAATCGTCCCAGGTCAGCTTATAGATGGTCATGAGCGCGTCGCTCATCCGGAACTTCTCGAAGTGGTCGTCCATCTCCACGATGGCCGCCTGCAGCTTGGCGCCGAACCACTCCACGGCCTTGGCGTTGGCGAAGGGCAGCGAGGCATCGGCTTCCCAGCCTTTCACGAGGCGGAAGGCGTTCCAAAGCTTGTTGGAGAAGTTGCGGCCTTGTTCCACCAGCTTCACGTCGTAGAGCAGGTCGTTGCCGGCCGGGGCCGAGAACAGCATGCCGGTGCGCACGCCATCGGCGCCGTACTGGGCAATGAGGTCGAGCGGGTCGGGCGAGTTGCCGAGCTGCTTGCTCATTTTGCGGCCCTGGTTGTCGCGCACGATGCCGGTGAGGTACACGTTCTTGAACGGCACTTCCTGGCGATACTCCAGGCCGGCCATAATCATGCGGGCCACCCAGAAGAACAGGATGTCCGGCCCCGTCACGAGGTCGTTGGTGGGGTAGAAATAGTTGATGTCGGCGTTGTCGGGGTCCTTGAAGCCGTCGAACACCGAAATCGGCCACAGCCACGACGAAAACCAGGTATCCAGCACGTCCTCGTCCTGGCGCAGGTCGCTGAGTTGCAGGTCAGCGTTGCCGCTCTGCTCGCGGGCTTTTTGCAGCGCGCCTTCGGCCGTGAGGGCCACCACGAAGCTGCCGTCGGGCAGGTAGTAGGCCGGAATCTGCTGGCCCCACCAGAGCTGGCGCGAGATGCACCAGTCGTGCACGTTCTCCATCCAGGCCCGGTACATGTTCTTGAACTTGGGCGGGTGCAGTTTGATGGTATCGTTCTCGACCACCTCGAGCGCGGGCTTGGCCAGATGCTCCATTTTCAGGAACCACTGCAGCGAAAGGCGGGGCTCAATCACGGCCTTGGTCCGCTCGGACGTCTGCACGATGCTGGCGTACTCCTCAATTTTCTGGAGCAAGCCGGCTTCCTGCAGGTCCTTGGCAATTTGCTTGCGCACGGCAAACCGGTCCTGCCCCACGTAGAGGACAGCCTTTTCATTCAGCGTGCCGTTATCGGCCAGAATATCAATCACCGGCAGGTTGTGCTTCACGCCCAGTTCGTAGTCGTTCAGGTCGTGGGCCGGCGTCACCTTCAGCGCACCCGTGCCGAAATCCATCGACACGTACTCGTCGAAAATCACTGGGATTTCGCGGCCCAGCAGCGGAATCCGCACCTTGGCACCGGCCAGGTGGGCGAAGCGCGGGTCGTTGGGGTTAACGGCCACGGCCACGTCGGCCATAATGGTTTCGGGGCGCGAGGTGGCCACGGTCAGAAACTGGCCCTCCTGCCCTACCACGGCGTAGTTGAGGTAGTACATCTTGGCCTGCACGTCCTTGGCAATTACCTCCTCGTCGGAAATGGCCGTGCGGCCTTCGGGGTCCCAGTTCACCATGCGCACGCCGCGGTAAATCAGGCCCTTCTCGTACAAATCGACGAACACGCGCAGTACGGCTTCCGTCAGGTCGGGCTCCATGGTGAAGCGCGTGCGGTCCCAGTCGCACGAAGCGCCGAGCTGCTTGAGCTGCTCCAGAATGATGCCGCCGTACTTGTCTTTCCACTCGAAGGCGTGGCCGAGGAATTGCTCGCGGGTAAGGTCGGTTTTATTAATGCCCTGCTCTTTGAGCAAGGCCACCACCTTGGCCTCAGTGGCGATGCTGGCGTGGTCGGTGCCGGGCACCCAGCAGGCTTCCTTGCCCTGCATGCGGGCGCGGCGCACCAGCACGTCCTGAATCGTATTGTTGAGCATGTGCCCCATGTGGAGCACGCCCGTCACGTTGGGCGGTGGAATAACGACGGTGTAGGGCTTCTTCTTCGGATTGGGTTTAGCTTTGAAAAAGCCCTGCTCCTGCCAGCGTTGGTACCATTTGGCTTCAACGTCGGTGGGCGAGTAGGTGGTGGCGAGCGACATAAGGGGAAATTGCAGAGTGCAGAGAGGGCAAAAATAGGCATTAGACGCGGGGACGCCGTCGCACCCTCCCCCACGGCACCCACCTGCCACCATCACATACGCGCTGCTTGTATCAGTCCACACCCTGCAACAGCATTCGATAAGAGGCCGCTCCGGCTTAAAATAGCCTAATATTCAAGCCAGAGTGCGCCTGACCATCAGCGTACTACTGAACAGTTGGTTTTAACGCTACTTTAATATTGGCCTTCAATCCCGCATCTATCTTTGCTTGGCGACATAAATTGGGGTGTAATGTTTCGTTTTATCTTTGTACCTTACTTAAGATTCTAAGAATATTAATGTAAACGCATTCGTTATGGCCGCATTGTTCTCCTTTCGCAAATCTGTCCCGCCAGCCCCGGCAACTGCTCCTCCCCCGAGCCCTGCAATACCGGCATCGCTGGGTACGGTGCGAATAGGAATGGGCCAGCTACTGGTGGAGGGCGGCGAACCAACCCGCAACCTGGCCCGGGCCGTGGAACAGATTGCGCTTGCCGCCGACCAGCACTGTGACTTGGTGCTGCTGCCCGAAACCCTCGATTTTGCCTGGACGCACCCCAGCGCCCTCTACGAGGCGCAACCCATTCCGGGGCCGTTCAGCGAAGTGCTGTGCCAGGCCGCCGCCAAGCACGGTCTTTACGTGTGCGCCGGCCTCACCGAGCGCGCGGCCGACGGCCGCAACTACAACGCCGCCATTCTCATCGACCCGCAGGGTCATATCGTTCTCAAATACCACAAAATCAACCTACTCACGGTCGAGCAACCCTTCTATGCCGTGGGCCAGACGCTGAATGTGGTCGACACGCCGCTGGGGAAAATCGGGGTCAACATCTGTGCCGACAACTACCTCGACGGTTTGCCCATCGGCCACACGTTAGCCCGCATGGGGGCCGAGTTCATCATCGCCCCGGCGTCGTGGACCGTGGATTATTCCATCACCGAGGAGCATGACCCCTATCAGGAAAAATGGGTGAAGCCGTTTTCCATTCTGGCGCAGCTTTACAACGTAGTGGTAGTTAGCACGACGTCGGTGGGCTACATCGTGGGCGGGCCCTACGAGGGCAAGAAAAGCGTGGGCTGCTCGCTGGCGGTCGATGCCACGGGCGTGCGGGCCCAGGGCACTTTCAACGAGTTTGCCGGCGAGCTGGCAGTGGCCGACCTGGCCCGCCCGCACCGCCCCGAACAGGGCACCGAAATCGGCGTAATGCTCCAACGCAAAGGCTACCGATTCGACCAGCTGCCATAACGCTGCGTTCAAGTCCAGCCAAACAGTTATTCTTCCTTTCCGCTACCCTACCTATCCTCCTATTCATTCATTGCCGCGTTTCCGCTCTCGATTACGCTGCTTTTAATTGCCTTGCTTTGCTTTCACTTGTACTTCCCGCCGAAAATCCTGCTGTAACCGCCGAGGATTCTGCTTATCAGCAATGCTGCCGCTGCATCATGGATACAACGGCTCCGGGCATTCACTTCGACGACCACGGCATCTGCTCGTTTTGCGCGGTACACGACCGTATGGAAGCCGCTTTTCCGTTGGGCGAAGCCGGCCTGCGCGCCGTGCAGCACCATGCCGAAGCCATGCGTCGGGCCGGCCGCAACCACCGCTACGACTGCGTGCTGGGCGTGAGCGGCGGCCGCGACAGTACCTACGCGCTGTGGTACTGCGTAACGAAGCTGCAGCTGCGCCCCTTGGCCGTGCATTTCAACGACGGCTTCGGCAACCCCGTGGCCGGCGAAAATATGGTGCGTGCCTGCCAGCGCCTCGGCGTGGAGCTGCGCACCATCACCTCCGACTGGCGCGAGTCGAAAGACCTGAAAATTGCCTTCCTGAAAGCGTCGGTGCCTGATATGGAAGAAGGAACCGACCTGGGCATCGCCACGGCGCTCTACGGCGTTGCCGCCAAAGAAAACATTCAGCACGTGGTCATCGGCCAGTCGTTTCGCACCGAAGGCATTGCCCCGCTCAGCTGGAACTTCCTCGATGGCAAGTACCTGCGCGCCGTGCACAAGCAGTTCGGCACTGTGCCTCTGCGCCCCTGGCGCCCCGCCGACCCGGGTTTCAATCTGGGCCTGAAGGAGATGTTTTACTACACCTTCCTGCGGCGCATCAAAACCGTCACGCTGCTGTACCACCTCGACTACGTGCGTAGCGAAGTTGATGTCGTTCTGGAGCGGGAGCTGGCCTGGCAAAACCCCGGCGCGCACTACTTCGACGACCTCTACCAGAGCCTCATCTATTACCTCAACCGCGTCAAGTTCAACATCGACCGGCGACTGTTCAACTACTCAGCCCTGATTCGCTCGGGCCAGATGAGCCGCGAAACGGCCCTCGACCGCGTTTCCCGCATCAACAGCATTGAAGACGAGGCGGTTATTACCTTGTGCATCAAGCGCCTGGGCCTTACCCGCGCGGAGTTTGAAGCGATTGTGGCGGCGCCGCCCAAATCCTTCCACGACTATCCCAACAGCTACTCGGTACTGCGGCTGCTGCGCGGCCCCATCTGGCTCATGAGCCGCCTGAACCTGATTCCGGAGTCAGCCTACGACAAATTCTTCAACTGCGGTACCTGATATGAAAAAAGCCGCTTCCTGTAGCAGGAAGCGGCTTTTTTTCAATATTGGTTGCTTAATTCCGCTACGCGGCAATGTGCAGCCACTCTTTTTTCTCGAGCAGGCGCTCGCGGGTTTCGCGGTGGTCGGGGTCGTCTACGCAGCAGTCGACGGGGCACACGGCGGCGCACTGCGGCTCTTCGTGGAAGCCCACACACTCGGTGCACTTGTCCGAAACGATGTAGTAATATTCATCCGACACCGGGGTATGCGGGGCCGTGCCCGACTCGACGGTGCCATCGGCCAGCTTGGCTTCTTTTAGCGAGGTGCCATCGGCCCAGCGCCATTGGGCGCCGCCTTCGTAAATCGCATTATTCGGGCATTCCGGCTCGCAGGCACCACAGTTGATGCACTCGTCGGTTATCATGATGGCCATAGGGCGTCGGGGGATATCAGGGGTAATGAAAAAGAAGAACCAAAGCGGTACGAGCGGGCTTTACGTAAAAACAGGCCCGTCCGCCGCATTTAGGCTCAGCAAAATTAACCAACAGCGGCGTTGTTCGCACGGTGTGAGCCAATTTTGCCGGTAAATAGCCCGTTGGCCCCGCGGCCGGCGCGTCCCTCTTTTCAACTGTATGCAGCATTCCGAACGCCTGGCCGCCTTTGTGGCACTTGGCCACCGCCTCTCCCACCTCACCGCCGAAGAACTGGCTCCCTTTGCCGCCCGGGCCCGCAACCAAAACGCCTGGTTCGACCTGCCCAACGTGCGCGCCGCGGTATCGGGCATTGCGCACCTGCTGGCCGAGGAGCCCCTGCGCCAATGGGCAGCCCGCTACCCGCCCGAACCCCGCGCTGTGCGCCAGATTGGCGTAGTGATGGCCGGCAACATTCCACTGGTGGGCTTCCACGACCTGCTGTGCGTACTGCTCAGCGGCCACATCCTCCTCGCCAAGCTCAGCTCCGACGATACGGCCCTGATGCTCTGGATGATGGAAGAGCTTATTACGCTGGAGCCCCGTTTCGCTGACGCTATTAAAGTAGTACCCCGGCTTAATGCCGCCGATGCCTTTATCGCGACCGGCTCCGACAATACGGCCCGCTATTTTGAATATTATTTCGGCAAGCGGCCGCACCTCATCCGGCGCAACCGTACCAGCGTGGCCGTGCTCACGGGCCGCGAAACGAGCTCGGAGCTAGCCCTGCTGGCCCCCGATATTTTCCAGTATTACGGGCTGGGCTGCCGCAACGTGAGCAAGCTCTACGTGCCCGAGGGCTACGATTTTGTGCCGCTGCTCGATGCGCTGCAGATTGGCGAGGGAGTGCTCAACCACCACAAGTATCAGAACAACTACGATTATAACAAGAGTATTTTGCTGGTGAACGGCGTACACCATTACGACACTGGCTTCCTGCTGCTTACCCGCAATACGGCACTGGTATCGCCCATCTCGGTGCTGCACTACGACGAGTATTCGTCGGAAGTAGAATTGGTTGACTTGCTGACCAATGTGGCCGAGCGCACCCAATGCGTGGTATCAGCGGCGGGCCGATTTGCCGGCAGCGTCGCCTTCGGCCGCGCACAGACCCCGCGAGTCGATGATTTTGCCGATGGGATTGACACGATGGAATTCCTGGCGACGGAAGTCGGTTAGTCATTCATCGTTCGGAAGCCTGTACCGGCCGAGGAGATTTTGCATTTTGTCGATAAAGCTTCTTATCGGCTACCGCAGAAACTATCTTTCATCAAGGCTTCGGCAGCGCCCGAAGTCGCGGATTGATTTTTCACCCCTCCTATTTCCTCTCGGTATGACTACTCCCCGGTTAGAACTCACGGACACGGTTGACAAAGCAAACCTGCCACATCTGCGCTTCCCCGCCGAAGATGTGCTGGCTTCGACTGAAGAACGCCGGCAACGGCAGTACGACGCCAATCGGGCCACTATGCTGGGCAACAATTACCAGGGCAAGCTCGATATTTATTTCAAAACTGCTGACGGCCAGGCGCATCGGGTATACACCACTGTCTGGGCAAATTCAGCCGAACACATCACCCTCAAATCGGGCACAAGCCTGCCCATCCGGGCAGTAATTGGTTTCGACTTCTACTGATATCGGCCGTCCGCCTGATTCGATATCTATTATAATTTTTTCAGGATATTTTAGCTGTTCATATATCGTGTATTCCCGCAAAAAAGCCGGGCTGCCTTGAGGCGGCCCGGCTTTTTTGCGGGAATTGTGTCGGATTGCTAGCTGGCAGCAATTAAGTGCTGCAGGGTTCTTTCAATCATGGCATCCACAATGCCGCCGGCATTCTCGGCAAACTCGCCGGTAGCGCGGTTGGCCACAATGGCATTCAGCGACAACACTTCGTGGCCCAGCAGGCGGCCCAGCGAGTAGTAGCCGGCCGTTTCCATCTCGAAGTTGCTGAGCCGGAAGTCGCCCTCCGCATTCCGATGGCGGAAATTCTGCAGGTGCGCGATGTAGTCGGGCTGGCGCAGGTCGAGGCGCAGGCGGCGGCCCTGCGGGCCGTAGAAGCCGGGGCAGGTGACGGTGTTGCCCACCACCATGCCGGCCCCTACCTGCTCGCGTAGCAAATCGGACCCTCGCACCACGTAGGGCGCAAAAGGCAAGGCCAGCGTTTGCTGCAGCGTGGTGGCAATTTCCGTTTCGAGCCCGGTCTCCATCAGCGGGTAAAACTGCATGAGGCTGTCGAGGCCCACGGCGTGCTCGGTGGCCAGCATGGAGCCAACCGGCACATCGGCCTGCAAGCTGCCGCTGGTGCCAATGCGAATAATGCGCAGGCTCATGCGCTCCTCGGCCGGCCGCACCTCGCGGGCCATGAAGTCGATGTTGACCAAGGCATCGAGCTCGTTCATCACGATGTCGATGTTGTCGGTGCCCATGCCGGTGCTCAGCACCGTGAGGCGTTTGCCACGGTAGTAGCCCACGTGCGTGACGAACTCGCGGTGGGTGGTTTCGAACTCGATGGAATCGAAATGGCGGCTCACCTGCGCTACCCGGGCGGGGTCGCCCACGGTGAGAATAGTGTCGGAGATATGGTCGGGCAGCAGGTTGAGATGGTAAATGCTGCCGTCGGGATTGAGAATGAGTTCGGAGCTGGGAATCATGAGGAAGTATTATGAATTAAAATTTATGAATTAAAAATCAGAATTTGGCTGGCCTGTAATGTCCCAAACGAACCGGCTGCAAATTCATAATTTAAAATTTTTAATTCATAATTACACCTTAGCGTAGGAAGCCAGGCCCTGCGCGGGGTTGTAGTGGTTGCTCAGTTTGGGATAGGTGCCGGTACCGTCGTAGGTGCGCTTGTCGGGATGCTGGGCGCAGGTTTCGGAGCAGGCGCCTTGCAGGGTTTCGCCGCAGGCTTCGCACAGGGGCACATGGGCATTGCAGTGCGGATTGGCGCAATTGATGAGGCGCGGACTGGGCTGCTGGCAGTGGTGACAGCGCGAAATCACGGTGGGGTTCACGCGGTTCACGTCGACGGCCACGCGGTTGTCGAACACGTAGCATTGTCCGTCGAAATCTTCGCCGCCGGCCTCGATGCCGTACTTAATGATGCCGCCGTGCAGCTGGTACACGTTTTCGAAGCCCTGCTCGAGCAGGAAGGCGCTGGCTTTCTCGCACTTCACACCGCCGGTGCAGTAAGTCAGGATTTTCTTGTCCTTAAACTCCTTGAGGCGCTCGACGCGGTCGGGAAAATCGCGAAAGTTTTCAATATCCAGCGTCACGGCGTTTTTGAAGCGGCCGAGGTTGTACTCGTAGTCGGAGCGCACGTCGACCACTACCACGTCGTCGCGGTCTTTCATGGCCTTAAACTCGGCGGGCGAAAGGTGCTGGCCGGTTTTTTCGTGGGGCCGCACGTGGCGCAGGCTGCTGTGCACGATTTCGGGCTTCACGCGCACGTGCAGCTTCTGGAACGTGTGCGATTCCACCTCATCCACCTTAAACTCCAGGGCCGCAAAGCGCGGGTCGGCCTTCACGGCGGCCATGTAGGCGTCGCAGCTTTCGCGCGTGCCCGACACGGTACCGTTCAGCCCCTCGGCCGCCACAATGATGCGCCCGCGCAGGTCGAGCTCCAGGCACAGCCGGTGGTGTTCGTCGCGAAACGCGTCGGGGTCGGAAATGGGGCTATAGCAGTAATACAGAAGAACCTGATACATTTTAAAATTTTGAGTTTTGAGTTTTGAATGTTGAGTGCTGTTCGGCTTTTGCGTGGCTTCAAACACTGTATCAACTCAAAACTCAACATTCAACATTCGACCCTTTCTACACTTTCACGGCCGGGTTGCCAAATACGGTCTGGCCGGCGGGTACGTCGGCCACCACCACCGAACCGGCGCCCACGCGGGCTTTGTCGCCGATTTTCACGCCGGCGACCACCACGGCGCCGGCCCCCACGAAGGCTTGCTCACCCACTTGCACCTCGGCCCCAAGCAGGGCGCCGCTGCCAAGCTGGGCATAGTCGCCCACGGTGGCGCGGGCTTCGACCACGGCATTCGGGCCTAGCAGGCAGCCGTTGCCGAGGGTGGCAGTGGCAGCTACCACGGCGTTGGGACCTACGTAGTTGCCGTGGCCCAGCGTGGCGTGGTTCGAAACGCTGGCCCGCTCATGAATGGCATTGACGGGCACGGCTTCGTATTCGGTGCGCAGCATCTGGGTGAGGCTGCGGCGGCTGGCGGTGTCTTCGGTCGCCACAAATACTTCGCACTTCTTGCCGAGCAGCTTCAGCAGTTCGCCGTCGTCGGTATTGCCCATCACGGGCACGTCGAGCAGCTCGGTACCCTGAAGTTTCTTATCGTCGTCGAGCAGGCAGTACACCACCACGTCGTTGGAGAGAAAAGCATCGAGGGCGGCGGTACCCACGGTTTGGGCACCGAGAATGATAACGGGATTTTCCATAGAAAGCAAAAGGCTGCATGAGACCGGCTGGGAGAAAATGTCCGGCCGCCACCTCATTATGTTGCAAAGTTACGCGTTTGGCAAGTGCGTGGGCCGTTCCGCGCTTTTGGCACGCCGGAATGGTAGTAGCCGACGCAGCACGGCCGCGGCGTAGTCATTTTGTAACAGCAGCAGCAGTAGAAAAGGCAGCATCGTGCTACGGTAGCGGTGCAGCGAGCCCAGGTTGGGCGTAGTGATGCCGATGAGGAAAGCCAGCAGCAGGCAATACAGGCCCAGGTGCAACCCTACGGCAAACGGCAGCTGACCGGCGCGCCGCCGAAGCAACGCCCAGGCAGCCAGCAGCAACAGCACCAACAACGCCGCGTTCTCAAGCCCGACAGCCAGGTACAGCGGCTGGCGCGACTGCCCCAGCCACGGCTGGGTGAGGGTGTTGGCGATGGCCTGCGGCGCATGGACTAGCAGGCTCGGCCCGGTCGGACGCAAGTCCGGATATTCGAAGTGCAGCCGGCCGGCCGAGTGCGCTACGTCGAAGCTGTACACCCGAATTACCTGGTTCACAAACTTGTTTAGGCGGAAGGCTACGCTGACCTCGGGCGCCAGCCAGATACCGCCGCCAAAGACCAGTACCATCCCCACAACAGCTGCCCGGCGGCGCGGAAGCCAGTGCGCAAGCCCCCGCCCCAGAGCCAGGCCACCCAACGCGGCCAGCAGCGGCAGGGCGAAAAAGTAGCGCATGGCCACGTGTACCAGCCCCAGCGCCACAGTACCGCCCCACCACCCCAGCTGCCGCC
>NZ_BAAGZM010000069.1:0-12822 GCF_054778495.1 Hymenobacter agri | reverse complement strand
AACTGGAGCAGCGCGGCGTGCTGGCGGGCCTGCAGCGGGTGGGCGGCACCTCGGCCGGGGCTATTCAGGCGGCGCTGCTGGCGGTGGGCTACTCGGCCCAGGAAATCATTGATGTGGTGAATGCCACGCCCGTGCAGCGCCTGAACGATGGCCGGTTCATTTTCTTCGGCGGCACCCACCGGCTCATCACGCAGTACGGCTGGTACCGGGGCGACGAGTTCAGCACCTACCTGGGCGAGCTGGTGGCCCGCAAAACCAAAAACGCGCACCTTACCCTGGGCGAGCTGCACGAGCTAGCGCAAAAAGAGCCCACCCGCTTCCGCGACCTTTACACCACCGGCACCAACCTCACCCAGCAGCGGGTGCAGGTGTTCAGCCACGAAACTACCCCCACCATGCGCGTGGCCGATGCCGTGCGCATCAGCATGAGCATTCCGCTCTACTTCCGGGCCGTGCTGCTCGATGCCGAGAATAAGGTCATCACCGGCGAACCCGCGCCCGGCCAGCCGGTGCAGGTGCTCGTCGATGGCGGCCTGCTGGCCAACTACCCCGTCGATTTGTTCGACTTCCCGCGCTACCTGCCGGCCGGCTTCGCGGGCCCGCCCGATGCCCACGGCCACGTCTTCAACCCCGAAACCCTGGGCCTGCGCCTTGACCGCGCCGAGCAGATTCCGCTGGATGGTGCGGTCGCCGCCCGCCGCCAGCTCGCGCCCTACGACATCACCGATTTCAACACCTACATGGGCGCGCTCTACACCGTGGCCCTCGAAAACCTCAACCCCGTGCAGCCCGCCGACTGGCAGCGCACCATCAGCATCGACTTTCTGAATTTTAGCCCCAAAATCAAGCGCATTTCGGACGCGCAGAAAAAGCAGCTGATGGACAGCGGCCGCAAGGGCGCGCAGGCGTTTTTTAATAAGTAATTAGGAAACGGACGTCATGCTGAGCGCAGCCGAAGCATCTCGCGTGCTTTCGCTGGTTTTAGGAAAGTACATAGCTCATATTCTGCAGTTTTAACCGAACGAATCAGGCTTACTTTTGAAGCATGCCCTGACTGATACAAAGTCGGCCGAATACAGAATGACTCATAGCCTAACACTTGCCTTTAGCGTGCTGGGAGCAATGCTGCTGCTTTTCGGCCTGTTGATGTGGCGGGTTTACCGGGCAATCCAGACCGCGGATGAGCCAGCGCCGGCGGTAGTCAGCTTCCAGCCTGCGTTTTGGGGTTTTGACAGTATATACTTCACCCTGTTAGCTTGTCTTACTTTCTGGATTCCACCGTTTTTTATCTGGAAAATCTGGGAAAGCTTTGCCGGACTTGAATTGAGGGTATTGCTATTCCTTCCGCTGGCTTTTCTACCTGGAATATTTCCGTTTGTGTATTTGCGGCTGCAGTGGTCGTACTGGCAGCATGACAAAAACTGCTTTCTGGTTTTTTATCGGGAAGAAAACCGGTTTGTTTACGGTACCGATGATGCGAGTATCAGCTATAACACTGCCGACGTAGTGCAGCTGATTCGCCACGTCACAACCAGAACCAAGTTCAATTTCGCTTATACAGTAGTCAACTTATGCGATGGCTCAGCATTGCTTTTTACCTCGGTGCTGTGCGACAGATTTGACCAGCTATTACCCAATACCAAATGTGAAGTGGTCAGGTCTTGGTATCCGCGGCTACCCGACGACCAGTAGCCCGCGCTACGTAACCGACCTTTGTCTTCGTAATCTTCAACCCCCACCACCCCACTATATGTACGCCACCCTCCAGCCCGACCTCGCCCAGCAGCTTCAGGAAATCAAAGACGCCGGCCTTTTCAAGAAGGAGCGCATCATCACCTCGCCCCAGGGCGCCGAAATTGAAACCAACGAAGCCGGCGAAGTGCTGAACTTCTGCGCCAACAACTACTTGGGCCTGAGCTCGCACCCCGAAGTCATCAAAGCGGCCAAAGACACGATTGACTCGCACGGCTACGGCATGAGTTCGGTGCGCTTCATCTGCGGCACGCAGGATATTCACAAGGAGCTGGAAAAGAAGCTGGCCGAGTTTCTGGGCACCGAGGACACCATTCTCTACGCCGCGGCTTTCGATGCCAACGGCGGCGTGTTCGAGCCGCTGTTCAACGAGCAGGATGCCATTATTTCGGATGCGCTCAACCACGCCAGCATCATCGACGGTGTGCGCCTGTGCAAGGCCCAGCGCTACCGCTACCAGCACAACGACATGGCCGACCTCGAAAAGCAGCTGCAGGATGCCCAGGCCAAAGGCACCCGCCACCGCATCATCGTGACGGACGGCTCGTTCTCGATGGATGGCACCATTGCGCAGCTCGATAAAATCTGCGACCTCGCCGACAAGTACCAGGCCCTGGTGATGATTGACGAGTGCCACTCGATGGGCTTCCTGGGCAAAACCGGCCGTGGCACCCACGAGTACCGCAACGTGCTGGGCCGCGTCGACATCATCACCGGCACGCTGGGCAAGGCGCTGGGCGGGGCCATGGGCGGCTTCACCTCGGGCCGCAAGGAGATTATCGACATGCTGCGCCAGCGCAGCCGTCCCTACCTGTTCTCGAACACGTTGGCGCCCGCCATCGTGGGCGCTTCGCTGCGCGTGCTGGAGCTCCTCACCGAAAGCACCCAGCTGCGCGACCAGCTCGAAGAGAACACGAAATACTTCCGCGAAAAAATGACGGCTGCCGGCTTCGATATCACGCCCGGCGAGCACCCCATCGTGCCCGTGATGCTGTACGACGCCAAGCTGGCCCAGGAATTCGCCGCCAAAATGCTCGACGAGGGCATTTACGTGGTGGGCTTCTACTACCCCGTGGTGCCGCAGGGCAAGGCGCGCATCCGCGTGCAGTTGAGCGCGGCCCACACGCGGGAGCATCTCGACAAGGCCATTGCCGCCTTCACCAAAGTAGGCCGCGAGCTGGGCGTGCTGAAGGCGTAGCCGGCTGCCATCGGGCTCCTGAAGTTTCGCAATAAAAAAGCCCCTTGCCATCGGCAAGGGGCTTTTTTATTGCGCAGGATGTCAGTGAATTACTTCACCACCGACAGGCGCTGGATTTGCACCAGGCCCTGGCTTTCGTAGCGGCAGAGGTAGATGCCGGCGGCCAGCTGGGAGGCGTCGAGCGAGAGCGAGTAGTCGCGGCCAGCTTCGGTAGTGCCTTCGAACAGCGTAGCAACCTGGTGGCCTACAGCATCAAACACGCGCACCTGGGCCGGAGCCGATACTTCCGGACGGAAGGTGATAGTGGTACGCTCGGTGAGCGGATTGGGGTAGGCCTGCAGCGGGGCGGCGGTGATAACCGTCGTCGTGGTCGGACGGGCAAACGGAGTGCAGTCGCCCACGGTGTCGCCGTGGCCCAGGTGCGTATTCAGGGCGTTGTTGTCGATGCAGATAGTGTGGCCGTTGTGGCACACCTCCACTTTGGTGGGGTTGCCGGGCGTGCCGCAGCGCACGTCTTCCACGTACACCTTGATGCTGGTGGTGGCCGTGCAGCCCGAGGCGCTGGTGGCGGTTACGGCGATGGTGTACAGGCCCTGGGCCGAGGGCGTAAACACGGTCGAAGCGCCGCTGGTGGTGCTCAGGCCGGCCACCGGCGTCCAGGCGTATCTTACGCCGCCCGCAGCCGTCAGCGTCAGGCTCTGCGCGCCGTAGCCGATGTAGATGGTGGGGCGTCCGCCTATGTACATATTAGCGGGAGCCGTGATGGTCGGGGTGGGGATGCTGCCCGTTACCGTTACCACGGCCGGGGCGCTGGCTACGTTGCCGTGGATGTCGGTCACGGTCAGGGTCACGCTGTTGGCGCCGATGTTCGAGCAGTCGAAGCTGGTGCGGCTCAGGGCCACGCTGGCAATGCCGCAGGCGTCGGTGCTGCCGTTGTTCACTTGGGCGGCGGTCACCGAGGCAGCGCCGTTGCTCAGGGCCACGGTCACGTTGCGCACGGCCACGGCCGGGGCCGTCACGTCGTTCACCGTCACGAGGAAGCTGCCGGTGCTCACGTTGCCGCTGGCGTCGGTGGCCGTTACGGTTACGGTGCTGGTGCCCACGGGGAAGGTGCTGCCCGAGGCCGGGCTGGCTACTACCGTGGCGCCAGCGCAGTTATCGGTGGCGGTAGGGGCGAAGCTCACCACCGCGCCGCACTGGCTGGCCGAAGCGTTGGCAACGATGGTGGCCGGCACCATCAGCACGGGCTTCTCGGTGTCATTCACGGTCACCGTCTGGGTAGCCGTGGCGGTGTTGCCGGCGGCGTCGGTGGCCGTCCAGGTCACGGTCGTCATACCCTTGGTGAAGGTAGTCGGGGCATTGTTGCTCACCACCACGCCGGTGCAGTTGTCGCCGGCCGTAGCGCTGCCGAGGGCCACATTGGTAGCCGAGCACTGGCCCGCGTTGGTCGAGACCACCACGGCGGCCGGGGCCACAATGGTCGGCTTCTCGGTGTCATTCACGGTCACGGCTTGGGTAGCCGTAGCCACGTTGCCGGCGTCGTCGGTGGCGGTCCAGGTTACGGTCGTCGTGCCTTTAGCGAAAGTTGCGGGAGCATCGTTCGTTACCACTACGCCGGTGCAGTTGTCGCCGGCCGCAGCAGTACCCAGCACCACGCCCGTAGCCGAGCACTGGCCGGCATCGGTCGAAACAGCCACGGCGGCCGGGGCCGAAATCGTGGGCAGTTCGGTGTCATTCACCGTCACCGTTTGCGTAGCCGTAGCGGTGTTGCCACTGGCGTCGGTGGCAGTCCAGGTCACGGTTGTGCTGCCTTTGGCGAAGGTCGCGGGAGCATCGTTGGTTACCGTGGCGCTGCAATTATCAGCCGCCACAGCGGTGCCCAGGGCCACGCCCGAGGCGCTGCACTGGCCGGCATCGGTGCTCACCGTTACCGCGGCCGGGGCCGTGATGGTCGGCGGCGTGGCGTCGGTCACGGTCACGATGGCCGTGGCAGTGCTCACGTTGCCGTAGCTGTCGGTCAGCGTCAGCGTTACCGGGTTGGCGCCGAGGTTGGCGCAGGTGAAGGCGTTGGGCGCAACCGTGAGGCTGGCAATACCGCAGGTGGCAGTCGAGCCGTTATCAACCTGAGCGGCGGTCAGCGCAGCCTGGCCGTTGGCGTCCAGTGTCAGGGCCACATCGTGGGCCAAGGCCTGAGCCGAGCAGGGAATCACGTTGATGCTGAACGACTGCGTAATCAGCCCGTAGCTGGCGCCGTGGTGGTAGGTGTCGGCGGCCACCAGCGTTACCGGGTTGGCGCCGGCTTCGGCCACGGTGGGCGTGCCGTCGAGCGAGCCCGTGCCGTCGCCGTTGTCGGTCAGCGTCAGCCAGGCGGGCAGCACGGGGTGCTCAATCTCCAACTCGTCGCCGTAGGGCAGGTCGGGGTCGGTGGTGATGATGTTGTAGTGGAAGGGCTGGCCGGCCACCACGTTGAGCGAGTTCGGCGTCGAAAGGAACGACGGCGCCGAGTTCACCACGTAGGCGAAGCTGTGGGTTTTCTGGTCGTTGTAAGAGTTAGCGGCCGTAAACATCACCGTGTGCAGGCCCCAGTCGGCCACGACGGGCGTCCAGTTCAGCGTGGTGCTGGTGGGGTTGGCGGCGGCGGTAGGCAGGGCTGGCGAGAAGCTGGCGGCGGCGGGCAGGCCCGTGGCGCTCAAAATGCGCACCGGCGAGTTCGGGTCGATGGACGACGCGCGCACCAGTTGGCTGATGCTCGTGCCTGGCGTAACCTGCACGAAGCTGCCGGCCGTGGGCGTGGGGGGGGTATCGAACGTGGGCTTGGTGCTCACCTGAATGGTGACCGAAGTAGACGACTGCACGCCCAGCAGGTCCTGCGCCACAAAGTTGACAACACTGGTGCCGAGCGTGCTCATCGTGGGGGTCCAGGTAAAGGTGCTGTTCACCGGGTTGCCGGTGGTGGGCAGGGCCGGCGCCATCACGGCGCCGGGCGGAATGCCAAGTGCCTGCAGGCGCACGATGTCGCCCGCGTCGCTGTCGGTAGCGCGCACGCTAAAGGTTACCGGCGTGCCCGGCGAAACCTGGTATACGTAGCCGTTGGTCGGCGTCACGCTGTAGTCGAAGCGCGGAGCCACCGAGACGCGCGTCACCTGAATCAGAAAATCGACCAGAATGGACGTCTTGCCGTCGCTCACTTTCAGAATGGCGTTGTAGAGCGAGCCGATGGTGGCGCTGGAAGTGTTGAAGGTAACCGCTCCGGTGGTGGGGTTCACCGACAGTCCGGTGGGGTTAACGCTTGCGTTGTTCATGTCGGCGCTCGACGCCAACGAGTACGTCAGCGGGTCACCGTCGGGGTCGTTGGCCGCTAGCTGGAACGTGGCCGCTGCCTGGCCAACCGCCAGGTTAACGATGGGGGGCATCGACGAAACGGGCGAGTTGTTGCCCGAGCCCACGCCTACCAGCGTGCTCTGGTAAAACGAGCCGCCACTGTTGTTTCTCAAACCGCCCAAGCGGCAGCAGTCGTTCACCGACGCGGTGAAGTTGCCGGTAGTGGCGTAGGTATGGGTGATGGTGGTTTCGCCGTAAAAGTTGTCGGCCGCGGCATCTACCGAAGTCACTAGCAGCGTGATGCCGGCACTGCTACCATCGCCAAACGAAAGTGCGTCGGTGCTCACGCGCGAATTCATCGTGGGGTTGCCGAAAGCGCTGGACCGCCACGCCTGGCTCACCTTAAATTCAATGGTGCGCTTGGAAGCGTCCGATTGTACCGTGCGCCAGGTTATCGAGCCGTAGCGAAAGTGCGACGCCCAGGCCGACGACAGCGCCCCCAGTGCCAGCAGGCAGGTAAGCAGCAGCATACGCAGCCCCGCGGCCGAACGTGTTGTTACTGATGAGGTTTGTGAGTAAAAAGGTTTTTGCATGAAAAAAGAAATAAAGGATGAATAGCGCTGCAAGCTCTATAATTCAATTGAATCTCAGAATTTGACAAGCATGCAAAACTAGGAGTATAATTTTGAATAATTGATAATTTTATCAGCATAATAATTTCAATTATTGTAAAAATTATAAATAAAAAACAGCAAAATGCTGTGAGTCAGTTTATTTAAAGATATAATAATTAATGAATTTAAACCGAGTTTTCATTGGCTACCGGTCTGCTGCCTGATTAGCTCATGGGTAGCATGAGATACTTCCTGAAAATGATGGGAGAGGTGCGGCCGATACTTCAGCCTGCCTGTGCTAATGACTGAATAGCCGACTCGTCCCGGCACACGCCTAACTACCCGTGCCGACCAGCTACGGATGACGGCATGACTCCCAATTCGCTAAAGCACGTTCGGAAACAACTGCCTCGTGGCCGGCATTATGCCGGCCACGAGGCAAAGAGGGGTATTTCAGGCCGGCAAAGCCGCGCCATCGGCTACTGCCGCTTTGGCTTGCGCCGCACTGCTCAGCAGCCACTCGTTCAGCAGAGCGCGCAGCTCGCCGGTGGGCAGGTTGCGGTGCACCTCGCCGTGGCGCACGAGGCTCATGGCCCCGGTTTCCTCGCTCACCACCAGCACCACGGCATCGGTGATTTCGCTGAGGCCGATGGCGGCGCGGTGGCGCAAACCCAGCGAGGCAGGCACGTCGGGGTTTTCGCTCACCGGCAAGATGCAGCGGGCGGCCTGCAGGCGGCCGTTGGCCACAATCACGGCCCCGTCGTGCAGGGGCGAGGTTTTGTTGAAGATGGCCAGCAGCAGGCGCTTGCTGATTTCGGCATCGAGCCGGTCGCCCGAGTCTGCAAAGGGCGTGAGGTCGGAAGCCTGCGTGAAGCAGATGAGCGCGCCGGTGAGCTTGTTGGAGAGACTTTTGGCGGCTTCCACGAACGGGCCCACGGCCAGCGGGGCGGCCTCGGTGGGGCGGCCCCACGTCCAAGCCCGCATGCGCTCGATGGCAGTGGCCTTGCCCACGTTCAGCAAAAACCGCCGGATTTCCTGCTGAAACAGGATGATGCTGGCCAGCACGCCTACGCTCATAAACTGCCCCAGAATCTTGGTGAGCAGCTCCATGCCCGTGGCCTTCACCATCAAGTACAGCAGGTAGAACGACACCAGCCCCAGCGCCACATTGAGCGCCACCGAGCCGCGCAGCAGCTTATAGAGCTGGTAGAGCAGCACCGTCACCAGCAACACGTCGGCCGCGTCAATCCAGCCGAAATGCAGGAAGTTGATGGGGAATGGGCCGGACATGGCGGGGGTGGAGGGATTAGAGGAAAGTGTTTGTCATCCTGAGTGCAGCGAAGGACCTTATCACGCCTGAATAAGTTATTCCAACGTGATAAGGTCCTTCGCTGCACTCAGGATGACAGAGGTTGAAGGGCCACAGTTGCACGCCGCCCCTCAAATTACGGCCTTTATTCCGCTTCCGGAAAGGTATGGGCGAATAAATCGATGGTTTGGCGGGCTTCGGCCACGTCGTGGGCCCGCAATAATCGGGCCCCGCCCTGCAGCGCCACCATGTGCAGCGCCGTGGTACCGTTGAGGGCCGCCTCGGGCCCCAAGCCCAGCGGCCCATATACCAGCCGCTTACGCGAGAGGCCCGCCAGCACTGGCAAACCCAGCATGCGCTGGTCGGGCAGGGGGCGCAGCAGCTCGGGGCTTTGGGCGGCGGTTTTGGCGAAGCCGAAGCCGGGGTCGAGCAGCACGTCGACCACGCCGGCCGCGCGCAGCAGGGCCAGCCGGTCGCGGAAGTAGCGCAGCAGCTCCAGCACGATGTCGCCGTCGTAGTCGGTGAACTGGGCCATGTTCTGAGGAGTGCCGCGCAGGTGCATCAGCACGTAGGGCACGCGCAGGCGGCCCACGGTGGCAAACATTTCGGCATCGAGGGTGCCGCCGCCCACGTCGTTCACGAGGTCGGCCCCGGCGTGTACGGCGGCTTCGGCCACGCCGGCCCGGAAAGTGTCGGCCGAGATAAACGCCTGCGGAAACTCCCGGCGCAGGGCTGCGATGGCGGGCAGCAGGCGCTGGGTTTCTTCGGTTTCGGGAATGTCGTCGGCGCCGGGGCGGGTGCTGTAGGCGCCGAGGTCGAGCACGGCCGCGCCGGCTTGCAGCATGGCTTCGGCGCGGGTGAGCAGGTCTTTTTCGGAAGCCACGCGGCTACCGCTGAAAAAGGAGTCGGGCGTAAGGTTGAGGATGCCCATCACCTGCGGCCGGCGCAGGTCGAGCAGGCGGCCGTGGGGGCTGAGCAATGAGTGAATGGGTGAACGGGTGAATGAGTGAATGGCGGGCGCGGGCATGATGGGCGGGAGCTAAAGCAGGCTCAATATTCAACGGCCGGGGCGAACTTGCGGCCGTGAAGGCGTTGCCGGGTTGTTGAATCATTCACCCATTCACCCATTCACCCATTCACTCATTCGCCCATTGGAAACCCCCGAACACTACGACCTGCTGCTGGCCCGCTGCCGCACCCTGTTTCTGGCCAAAACCCACGACTACGGCACGGCCTGGCGCATTCTGCGCCTGCCTTCGGTGACGGACCAGATTTTCATCAAAGCCAACCGCATTCGGACCATTCAGGAAACCGGCGTGCAGCTCGTGGCCGACGACGTGAACGAGGAGTTCGTGGCCATCATCAACTACTGCCTCATTGCCCTGATGCAGCTACATCTGCCGAAGGATACGCCGCTGGACATGACGCCCGCCGCCGTAGCCGAAGCCTATGACCACGAAGCCGCCGAAAACCGCCGCCTGCTACTGGCCAAAAACCACGACTACGGCGAAGCTTGGCGGCAAATGCGCGTAGCCAGCATCACCGACCTCATCCTGATGAAGCTGCACCGCGTGAAGCAGCTCGAAGACATTGGCGGGGCCGCGCTGGTGAGCGAAAGCGTGGAAGGCAGCTACCGCGACATGCTGAACTACGCGGTGTTTGCGCTGATTTTGCGGGGCGAGGCGTAACGTTTGGCCATAGGAAGGGTACCCCCGGGGCAACGCCCGGCCGCTGCCATGCATCTGGCGGCCACACCTTTCCTTTTTTCTGATGAAATCCTTTCCCCTTTTCCTGTTGCTGCTGCTGGGCCTGGCCCTGGCGGCTCCCGCCCAAACCCCCACCCGCATCGATGCGCTGCTGGCCGACGCCCAGCAGTTCAGCAAGCAGAAGAACTACCCCGAAGCCATCAAGGCCTACCAATTGGTGATGCGCGAGCCCGGCGTGAAGCCCCGCTACCGCGCCGTGGCGCTCTACAACGTGGCTTGCTACTACGGTCTGCTGCACGATGCCCCCAACGCCCTGGCCCACCTGCGCCAGGCCATCGATGCCGGCTACGTGAACGCCAGCCACATCGCCGTCGATTCCGACCTCGACCTGCTGCATACCGATAAAGAGTGGCCCAAGCTGCTGGCCAAAGCGCGCAAGCTGGAGGAAAAAACCATTATCCGCCGGCCCGGGGATGTGAAATTGGTGACCACCGACATCGACCATTTCTGGACCGCCTACGCCGCCGCCCGGCGCGATACGGCGCAGGCCCGCGCCATTTTCCGCCGCGAATATTTCGATAAGGCCTCGGCGGGCCTGCAGGATTACTATGACCTGAAAATCAAGAACGACGCGACGTTTACGAAGTGGATTTTGCAGCGGCCCAATTACTACAACTCCATCGAGGCTACCACGCGGGCCATTGCCACCGAGAAGCCGAAAATCGTGGCCGCTTTTCGGCGTTTTCAGGAGCTGTACCCGGCGGTGCGCTTCCAGAACATCTACTTCGTGGTGGGTGGCTGGGTGTCGGGCGGCACCGTGTCGGATGCCGGCCTGCTCATCGGGGCCGACCAAACTGCCAACGGCCCCGGCGTGAATACCGCCGAGCTGAGCTTCGTGCAGCGCAACCGCTGCGAGCCCGTAACCAACATGCCCTCGCTGATGGTGCACGAGCTGGTGCACCGCAACCAGGGCCCGCAGGATGGCACCCTGCTTAGCTACGCCCTCAATGAGGGCATGGCCGATTTCGTGGCCGAGCTCGTGACCGGCCACATCACCAACGCCCGCCTGCACCCCTACGGCAACGCCCACGAAAAGGAGCTGTGGGCCGATTTTCAGAAGGAAATGCTCGGCACCAACCCCGACAACTGGATTGCCAACAGCCAGCAGGAAACCCCCGAAAAACCCTGCGACCTGGGCTACTACGTGGGCTACCGCATCGTGCAGGCCTACTACAACCAGCAGCCCGACAAGAAGCAGGCCCTGGCCGACATTCTCAACGTGCGCGACGCCAAGGCGTTTCTGGCCCGGAGCGGCTACGCGGCGGCGGTGGCCAGGCGGTAGGCCGGGGTTGGCAGATTGGGCGGCCCGCCCGACCTTTAGGGCCAACCTTGCGCGGGGCGGGTGCGTTTCGCCCCCGGCTTACCTTTGCTCTCTATGTCCGTTCCGAACTCTATTGCCGCCGTTGCCCCTGCTCCGCACCCCTTGCGCACCCTCACGCGGGTATGCTGGTTTCTGCTGGGTGCGCTGTTCATCTTTTCCGGCCTCATCAAGCTGAACGACCCGGTGGGCACGGCTTATAAGCTCGAAGAATACTTCGAGGTATTTGCCACCGACTTGCCCAGTATTGGCGGCTTCTTCCTGTGGTTCAAGGGTATTGCCCGCACCATGTCCATCCTCATGAGCTCGGCCGAGGTGATATTGGGGGCGGCGCTGCTGCTGCGCTGGCACCTGCGCATCACGCTGTGGGCGCTGTTTGGCCTGCTGGTGTTTTTTACTTTTCTCACCTTCTACTCGGCCGCCTTCAATAAGGTGACGGACTGCGGCTGCTTCGGCGATTTCATCAAGCTCAAGCCCTGGACTTCGTTTTTCAAAGACCTGTTTCTGCTGGTATTGTGGGGCGTGGTGTTCACGCACCAACGCTTTCTGCGCCACGCGTTTGTGCAGGGTACGTTTGGGGTAATGACTATGACGTTCATCTCGGCCATTGCCATCGGCATTGGCGTGCGGGCGCTGGGCCACCTGCCGTATTTCGACTTCCTGCCCTACAAAGTGGGCAACAACATCGGCGAGCTGATGAAGGCCCGCGCCCCGCTGCGCTACTCGTACACGATGGAGAAAAACGGCAAAACCGAGGACTTCACCACCTACCCCGACTCGACCTGGACCTACAAAAGCATGACGGCTCTCAACCCCGAAGACGGTCCCAAAATCACCGATTTCAAAGTCTGGAACGACGAGGGCGACTACACCCCCGAGCTGTTGCGCGGCAACAAGCTGGTGCTCATCATTCAGGACGTGGACAAGGCCGACCGCGACCGCTACACCCAGATTAACAAGCTGCTGGCCGATGCCCAGGCCTCGCGCCGCGGCATCACGCCGCTGGTCATCACGAGCAGCAGCCCGGCCGAGTTCGATGTGTTCCGGCACAGCGCCAACCTGGCCGTGCCCTACTACTACGCCGATGCCACGGTGCTCAAGTCCATCATCCGCTCCAACCCCGGCTTCCTGCTGCTGAAAGACGGCGTGGTGAAAGGCAAGTACCACTACCACGACATTCCGAGCATCGGGAAAGTAGAGGAGAAGCTGCAGTAAGGCGCCGGGAAAGAACGAACCCAAAACGTCATGCTGAGCGCAGCCGAAGCATCTCGCGTGCAATAGTATTCAAGACTGTTCAACGATTGAATTACTACCACACGCGAGATGCTTCGGCTGCGCTCAGCATGACGTTCTTTTGCATTATTGTTTATTCCTGATTCATGCTTCCCTTCATCTTCCGTCGCTTAGGCCAGGGCCTGCTTGTGCTGGTGGGCGTGGCGTGCACGGTGTTTCTGCTTTTCAACGTGCTGCCCGGCGACCCGGCCGCCCTGCTGGCCGGCCAGCGCACCGACCTGGCCACCAAAGCCGCCATCACCGCCGACCTC
>NZ_BAAGZM010000068.1:0-12867 GCF_054778495.1 Hymenobacter agri | reverse complement strand
GGCGGCGCGCCCGCCGTGGCGGGCCGGGCCAGGGCCATTAGCAGCACCAGCAGCAGGGCGCCGTAAAGCCGCAGGCGACGCCCGAAACGGACACAAAATAGAGGGGGGTAGCGGTTTTCCATGGGCAAAGTGGAAAGTTTTAGTAGCATACGCCGCCCCCAAGATACGGGATAACGCCACATCTGCCAGCCGGTTTGCGCTGAATATCAGCCGAAATCACGTGTTCACAATTGCCGTAGCACGACGAACCGCGAAGCACTCCGCCCCCACGAAAAAGGGCCACCGGCAATGCCGGTGGCCCTTTCCAATCTCCCGTCCGGGAAGGACCTATTCTTTCACGAAGCGCTGGCGGAAGGTCTGGCTGCCGTCGCTCACGCTCAGCATGTACATGCCTTTGGCCAGGCTGCTCACGTCGAGGGTACCGTTGCCGTCGTAGCGGGCCGTGGTCACGGTCGCACCGCGCAGGTCGCTCACGCGCACGCTCACGATGGGGCTGTTGCCGTCGAGCAGCAGGTGCAGCTCGTTGGTGGCCGGCACGGGGTACAGGCTCAGGGCGTGGCTGTCGCCCACGGTGAGGGCGTTGGTGCTAACCACGGCGGGGCTGCTTGTCGTTTGGGCCGTGCGGGCTGCGCCGGTGAGCACGCCCACTGCGTTCCAGGCGTTGGTCACTGAGGTCACCTGCGTCGAGCCGGCCCCGTACAGGTCGGTTGCAGCCTGAATGGAATAGGTGCGGGCTTGCGCGTAGGTCGAGCTGGCCGTCATATACACATCTTCCATGCGGAAGGTAATTTTAGCGGCGGCATCAAGGCCCAGGCCGGTTACCGAGAAGGCCACGCCTTTCTCGTTGGTGCCGGTCTTTCCGTTGGCAATCAGGTAGTACCAGTAGTTGAGTACGCCCGAGTTGGTGTGCACGCCACCGTTGTCGCTGGTGCCCGTGTACCAGTTGATGCCCTTGTAGTAGTCGGGCTGGCCCTGCGACTTGGGGTCGCTCATCGAGCGCAGGGCGGCCTGCTGCTTGTCAATCTCCTCGCCAATCAGCCAGGTCGATTTCGCCTTCGGGCCGCTGGAAGTAAAGCCCAGGTTCGCCACGGCGTACGCCTCAATCGACGCGCCCCAGATGTCGGACAAGCCTTCGTTCATGGCGCCCGATTCGTTCGAGTAGGTCAGGTTGGCGGTGCTGGAGCACACGGCATGGCCGATTTCGTGGCCGCACACGTCGAGCGCCGTCAGGGGGCGGAAACGGGTGGCACCGTCGCCGTAGGTCATGCGGGTGCCGTCCCAGTAGGCGTTTTCGTAGCTGCGGCTGTAGTGCACGTAGCTCTTGATGATGGCCCCGGCGTTGTTGTAGGAATTGCGGCCGTGCACGTTTTTCCAATAGTCGTAGGTGGCTTCGGCGCCCACGTGGGCGTCGCCGGCCACGTTGTCGAAGTTGGCGTTGTTGTATTCGGCCGCCGTCCAGTTGTTATCGGCGTCGATGAAGTCAACGGCGCGGGCATACTGGGTGCCCTTTTTCATGTTGAACGTCTGGATGCCGTTGCCGCGGCCGGTTTCGCGCAGGAAGTAGCCGCCGGTAGTGGCGCCATCGGCAAACGAGCGGGTGCCACTGTAGGCCGTGGCAAAGCTGCCCGTCGCGTCGGCATGCTTAATGATGTTGTCCTGCTGCACGATTTCGCCGGAGTGAGCATCGACGTAGATATAGGCGCGGCTCACCGGCTCCTGGGCGTATACATCGAACTTCCAGGCCAGCGTGAGCTGGTTCAGATGCTCAGACTGAGCCGCGCGGGCAGCGCGCACAATCACCAGCTCGCCCTGCGGGTAGTAGCTAGCCGATGACTTGCCAGTTTCCTGTTTCAGCAGGGTTTCTTCGCCCAAGTCCTGCCACATGTATTTCGTGGCGCCCACGTGCGCCAGGGCGCGGGTGAGGGCCGCCGGAGCACTCAGCGTGGGGCTGGTGTTCAGGCCGGAAATCTTCTCGATGTCGCCGCTGATGAACTCAACCGCTCCGCCTTTGCGGTGGGCCGTGTATTCGGCGTGCTCCACGCGCACACCCTGGTAATACTGCGAAAACCGCTCGTGCGTGAACCCAAGCTGGTCGGTTTCGACGCGGGCAGCACGTAGCTGGTCGTTGGTGCCGAGGGCTAGCTGCTGGCGCAGCACCTGCTCGCTGGCTACTCCGCGGAGGGCCTCCTTGCCTTGGGCATTAAATTGAACGAGCACAGGCTGGCCATCTTCGCCCAATACTTTGGTTGCGATGCGGGCCTCCTGAGCCTTGGCTACCTGCGTAGCAAACGAAGCGAAGAGCAGCAATGCTGCGGCAGAGTACTTGTTTATCATCAGAGCAAAAAATTAGAGTGAATGAAAATCTTCAATTATCAGACAGCAATTACTATCAATTGCCCATAAATATACCCAGTTCATTACATTTATCACAATTTATTTTAATCATTTTTTAATTCATTTACCGGCTCCGCAACTCTATTTGCCGGCTGTTTTGATAAATTATTGCTACCAAATACTTTCGATGCTTCCAGCCGAGCTTTGCCGTTAGCTATTCCGCTGGCCCATACGGTATGTACGCCTTGCTCACCCCAGAAAACAGAAAAGGGTCGCCGGCAATGCCGACGACCCTTTTCTGTTCTAGCTCAGAAAGACCTATTCCTTCACGAAACGCTGGTGGTACACTTTCTCGCCGTCGCTCACGGTGAGGGTGTACATGCCCTTGGCCAGGTTGCCAATGTGCAGCGTGCCTTCGCTATAGGTGGCACCTTCTACGCGGGCCCCACGCACATCGTGCACCGTTACGCTGGCGATGGTGGCATTGCCGCTCAGCGCCAGGTTCAGCACGTCGGTAGCCGGGTTCGGGAACAGGCTCAGCGTGCGCAGCTCGGCGCGGGTTTCGCCGGTGGGGCCGTTCAGGGCGGCAATGGTGCCGCCGGTTACGCTGATGGTGTAATCTTCGGTTTCGCCGTAGCTGTAGGTGCCGCAGTTGTTGGTAGCCGAGTTGTCGCTCATCACGATGCGCAGGCGGGTGGCACCGTTCTTAGCCGTGGTGGGCACCGTGAAGGTGGCACTGCGCGTGGTGGTTACTGCCGTGGTGTTGGTCGACGAAACCAGCGTTTCGCCGGCATCGGTGAACACGCCGTTCTGGTTCCAGTCGGCATAGATGCGGAAGTACTCGGCGTAGGCCGTGCCGGTGAAGCCGGTCTGGTACGTAATGGTTTGCGACGAGCCGGCGGCTACGCTGGTGCTGGTAGCCGTGCCGTTGTAGTAGCCACCATCGGCGCCCGAGGTGCGGTTGATGCTGCCCAGCTGCACGAGCTTGATGTACTCGTAGGCCTGCGAGGTGCCTTTGCTGGTGCAATACGACAGCGTGGTGCCGCCGCCCGTGCCGCCACCGGCGGCTGCGCCCACGCCCACGGCAAACCAGGCATCGGTTACGGCCGTTACCTGGGCCGAGCCGGCGCCATACAGGTCGGTGGCGGCCTGGATGGCGTAAGTACGAGCCTGCGCATAAGTCGAGCTGGCCGTCATGTACACGCTTTCCATGCGGTAGGTGATTTTGGCCGCGGCGCTCAGGCCTACGCCGGTTACGCTGTAGGTGCCGCCGCCTTCGTTGGTACCCGATTTGCCCACCGCCAGGATGTAGTACCAGTGGTTGAGCACGCCCGAGTTGGTGTGCACGCCGCCGTTGTCGGCCGTGCCCGCATACCAGTACTGGCCTTTGTAGTAAGCCGGCTGGCCCAGCGACTTGGGGTCGCTCATCGAGCGCAGGGCGGCCTGCTGCTTGTCGATTTCCTCACCAATCAGCCATGTCGACTTCGCTTTTACGCCGCCCGAAGTGAAGCCCAGGCTGGCTACTGCGTACGCCTCAATCGACGCGCCCCAGATGTCGGACAGGCCTTCGTTCATGGCGCCCGACTCGTTCGAGTAGGTCAGGTTGGCCGTTTTTTCGCACACGGCGTGGCCGATTTCGTGGCCGCACACGTCGAGGGCCGTCAGAGGGCGGAAGCGCGAAGCGCCGTCGCCGTAGGTCATCACCGAGCCGTTCCAGTAGGCATTTTCGTAGCCCACGCCGTCGCCGGGCGTGTCGTCGAAGTGTACGTAGCTCTTGATTTTGGCGCCGGCGTTGTCGAAGCTGTTGCGGCCGTGCACGTTTTTCCAGTAGTCGTAGGTGGCCTGCGCGCCCACGTGCGCATCGCCCGACACGTTGTCGAAGTTGGCGTTGTTGTACTCCGTCCAGCTGTTGTCGGCGTCGATGAAGCTCGTGGCCGACGTGTAGCTGTTGCTCTTTTTGCAGTTATAGGTTTCGATGCCAAGGCCGCGGGTATACTCCTTCAGGGTGTAGCCGCCGGTAGCCGTTTCATCGGCAAACGAGCGGGTGCCGCTGTAGGCCGTAGCGAAGCTGCCGGTAGCCGCCGCGTGCTTGATGATGTTATCAGTCAGCACCACGTCGCCGGTGTGGGCGTTCACGTACACGTAGGCACGGCTCACGGGCTGGGCGGCGTACACGTTGAATTTCCAGGCCAATACCTGCGGGCCATTCTCCACGCGGTTGTCGCGCACAATCACCAGCTCGCCGGTGGGCTTAAACGCCTCGGCATTGGCTTCGCTGGTTTGCCACATGTATTTGCGGGCTCCTACTTTGTTCAGCGCCTGCGTCAGGGCAGCCTGCTCGCTTACGGTCGGCGTAGTGCTCAGGCCCGCAATCTTCTCGAAGTCACCGTTGATGGCTTCTACCGCCCCGCCTTTGCTGTGTACAATATAGTCGGCGTGCTCGACGCGAATGCCCTGGTAGTATTGCGCAAATCGCTGGTGCACAAAGCCCAGCTCGTCGGTTTCGGCGGTGCGCTGCACCATCTGGTCGGCGTTGGTCAGGCTCAGCTGCTGGCGCAGCACCTGGTCGCCGCTCAGCCCGCGCAGGGCCATTTTGCCTTCGGCCGAAAACTGCACCAGCTCGGGCTGGCCGTCGCGGCCGACTACTTTATTTGCAATTCTTGCTGCATCTTGCGCCCGGGCCGAAGCCAGCGAAGCAAAAACCAACAGGGCCGCAGCCGAGTACTTGTTAACCATAGGAGAAATTTTGGTGAGTGTTGGTGGGTGTTTATTTCTCAATCAGCACGCCATTTGGTTGCGAATTGTTCGGCAATATGACGTTCTTATTTGAACATTTCGCAATTGTTCATTAAAATTTCATTAATTATTAACTAATTATAAATTATTATTTTATTAGTTATATTCCTACTAGATATAGGTACTTGCGCTCCTAGCTCCCCCTTGCCATTCACCTCACCGGCCCAGCCGCAATTCGTTTTTAGACAACTAATAACCAGGCACTAGCCACAAAAAAAGGGCCACCGGCAATGCCGGTGGCCCTTTTTGGTTAGCGCAGCAGGAGGTTATTCCTTCGTGAAGCGCTGGGCAAACGAGGTGGTGCCGTCGTTCACGCGCACCACGTACAGGCCGTTGGCCAGACCCGACACGTTCAGCACGCCGTTGCCTTCGTAGCGGGCGGTGGTTACCGTAGCGCCGCGCACGTCGAGTACCGTTACCGATACCGGCTCAGCGTTGCCGGGCAGCACCAGGTGCAGGCGGTCCGAAGTCGGGTTGGGGTATACCGCCAGGGTGCTGCCGGTGGCGGCCACGGCCGGGCCGTTCAGGGCGAAGGTGCCGCCGGTGATGTTGACGGTGTAGTCTTCGGTTTCACCGTAGCTGTAGCTGCCGCAGCTCGTCGTGGCCGAGTTGTCGCTCAGCACCACGCGCAGGCGGGTTGCGCCGCTCTTGGCCGTGGTGGGCACCGTGAAGGTGCCGGTGCGTGTAGTAGCCGAAGTGCTGGCGGCGGCATTTACCACCAGTTCGCCGGCATCGGTGAACACGCCGTTCTGGTTGTAGTCGATGTACACTTTCACGTACTCCGAGTAAGCCGTGCCGGTGAAGCCAGCCGAGAAGCTGATGGTTTGCGACGAGCCGGCGGCAATGCTGGTGCTGGTAGCCGTGCCATTGTAGTAGCCGGCATCGGCACCCGACGTGCGGTTGATGCTGCCGAGCTGCACGAGGTCGATGTACTCATAGGCTACGCTGCTGCCTTTGCTGGCGCAGTACGTAACCGTGGGCGGAGGCGTGGTGCCGCCGGTGGTGATGTTAACGGTATAGTCTTCGGTTTCGCCGTAGCTGTAGCTGCCGCAGCTCGTCGTGGCCGAGTTGTCGCTCAGTACCACGCGCATGCGGGTGGTGCCGGTGCTGGCGGTGCTAGGCACCGTGAAGGTACCGGTAGCGGCCGTGGCCGACGATACCGTGCCCGAAACCACGTTCTCACCGGCGTCGGTGAACACGCCGTTCTTGTTGTAGTCGATGTACACTTTCACGTACTCGGTGTAAGCGCTCGACACGAAGCCGGCCTTGTAGGTGATGGTCTGGGCCGAGCCCTGGGCGATGCTGGTGCTCAGCGCCGTGCCGTCGTAGTAGCCGCCATCAGCACCCGAGGTGCGGTTGATGCTGCCGAGGGCCACTTGGGCGATGTATTCGTAGGCCACGCTGCTGCCCTGCGAAGCGCAGTAGCTGCCCGAAGGGGGAGGCGTGGTGCCGCCGCTGTAGGCTGCGCCGATGCCCACGGCATACCAGGCGTTGGTTACGGCCTGCTCCTGGGTCGAGCCCACGCCGTAGAGGTCCTGGGCGGCTTTGATGGTGTAGGTGCGGGCGTTGGCGTAGTTCGACGAAGCCGTCAGGTACACGCTTTCGGCGCGGAAGGTAATTTTAGCGGCGGCGTCGAGGCCGAGGGCGGCCACCGAGAAGCTCAGGCCCTTTTCGTTGGTGCCGGTTTTACCAGCCGAAATTAGGTAGTACCAGTAGTTGAGCACGCCCGAGTTGGTGTGCACGCCGCCGTTGTCGGAAGTGCCGGTGTACCAGTAGGTGCCTTTGTAGTAGGCGGGCTGCTGGTAGGTGTTGGGACTGCTCATCGAGCGCAGGGCGCCGCCGGCCTTCATGATTTCCTCGCCGATGAGGTAGGTCGACTTGCCGGTGAGGCTGTACTTGGCCACGCCAAACGCCTCCACGCTGGCGCCCCAGATGTCGGAGAAGCCTTCGTTCATAGCACCCGACTCGTTCGAGTAGGTCAGGTTGGCGGTGTTTTCGCACACGGCGTGGCCGATTTCGTGGCCGCACACGTCGAGCGCCGTCAGGGGCTTAAAGGTGCTGGCACCGTCGCCGTAGGTCATTTCGGTGCCGTCCCAGTAGGCGTTTTCGTAGCCCACGCCGTCGCCGGGCGTGTCATCGAAGTGCACGTAGCTCTTGATGGTGGCGCCGGCGTTGTTGTAGGAATTGCGGTTGAAAACGGCCTTCCAGTAGTCGTAAGTAGTTTGGGCGCCAAAGTGGGCATCGCCGGCCACGTTGTCGAAGTTGGCGTTGTTGTACTCCGTCCAGCTGTTGTCGGCGTCCACGAAATCGGTGGCGGCGGTGTAGCTGTTGCTCTTTTTGCAGTTGTAGGTTTCGATGCCGTTACCGCGGGTGTACTCGCGCAGGTGGTAGCCGCCGGTGGCGGTTTCGTCGGCCAGCGAGCGGGTGCCGCTGTAGGCCGTGGCAAACGTAGCCGTGGCGGGCGTGCCGGCGTGCTTGATGATGTTGTCGGTCAGCACTACGTCGCCGCTGTGGGCATCGACGTAGATGTAGGCGCGGCTCACGGGCTGGGCCGCGTACACGTTGAATTTCCAGGCCAGTACCTGCGGGCCGTTCTCGGTGCGGTTGTCGCGCACAATCACCAGCTGGCCGGTGGGCTTGAAGGAAGCCGCATCGGCATCGTTGGTCTGCCACTTATACAAGCGGGCGCCCACGCTGGCCAGGGCGCGGCCCAGGGCCGTTTTCTCGCTCAGCGAAGGCGTGGTGTTCAGGCCCTCAATCTTCTCGAAGTCGCCGCTGATGCTTTCCACCACACCGCCTTTGCTGTGTACAGTGTAGCTGGCGTGCTCCACCGGAATACCCTGGTAGAGCTGGTTGAACTTCTGGTGCACGAAGCCGATTTGGTCGGCCTCGGCGGTGCGCTGCACCATTTGGTCATCTTGGCGCAGGCCCAGCTGCTGGCGCAGCACTTGGTCGCCGCTCAGGCCGCGCAGGGCGGCTTTGCCTTCGGCCGAGAACTGCACCAGCTCGGGCTGGCCATCTTTGCCGACAACTTTGTTCGCAATGCGGGAGGCATCTTGTGCCTGCGCGGTTGCCAGTGTGCCGAGCATCAGCAGAGCTGCGGCAGAGTACTGTTTTTTCATAAAAAAGTGGTGGTGGTGGGAGTGAGTTTGTTTTCCGCTTTTTGCAAATAATTGCTGTAAAGCGACCGCAAACTATACTTACCCACGGTACCAAGGCCTATTTTTTTGAAAATATGAACAGTAATACCGAAATTTTATACGTTTGGTGAAGGCTTGGTGAAGTGCAATTTGTATTTTCCCAAAATTCGTTAAGTTATTCTCATAATGAACGAATAATGAAGCGTATTTCACCCCGTTATCAGCGGGCCGGGGCAGTGAGGTAGTCGGCGGCCAGCGTAGCCAGGGTCTTCACGCCCAGCGCTAAGCCGCTTTCGTCGATGCGGAAACCGGCAGTGTGGTGGTCGGCAGCAGTGGCGGGGTCCTGGCCCTTGCGCATGCCACCCACGAACAGAAACAGGCCCGGCACCTTTTCCTGGTAAAAGGAAAAGTCCTCGGCCCCGGTTACCGCTTTGATTTCGCGCACGTGCTCGGCCCCGGCCACGGCGCGCAGCGTAGGCAGCATGCGGGCCGTGAGGGCGGGGTCGTTGGTCGTGACGGGCACGTAGGGCTCGATGCTGACATCGGCGGTAGCCCCGGCGCTCGCGGCAATGTTGGTGGCAATGCGGCGGATGCTGGCCCAAATCTGCTTCTGCGTCTCCGGGTTCAGCGCCCGAATGGTGCCCGACAGCTCCATGTCGGGCGGAATGACGTTGTAGCGCACGCCGCCGTGCACGGTGCCCACCGTGACGACGGCTGCGTCGTCGGTCAGCTTCATTTCGCGGCTCACGATGGTTTGCAGGCCCATAATAATCTGGGCCGAAGTCACCACCGGGTCAACGCTGTTCCAGGGGTAGGCGCCGTGTGCGCCCTTGCCGTGCACCGTGATGGTGAACCGGTCGGACGAGGCCATTTCGCCGCCCGGGCGGTACGAGAGGTTGCCCACCTCGGTCTGGGCCTGAATGTGCACGCCGAACACGGCATCGACCTTGGGCTTGTCGAGCACGCCTTCCTGCACCATGAGCTTAGCCCCGCCCACCGTGCCCGGCACCGAGCCTTCCTCGGCGGGCTGGAAAATGAACTTGACGGTGCCGGGCAGGTCGGCTTTCACCTGGCTCAGCACCTCGGCGGCGCCCATGAGCATGGCCACGTGCGTGTCGTGGCCGCAGGCGTGCATCACGCCCACGGGCTGGCCCAGGTAGGTGGTTTTTACCTTGGAGGCGAAGGGCAGGTCGTTGCTTTCGGTGAGGGGCAGGCCATCCATGTCGGCGCGCAGGGCCACCACGGGGCCGGGCTTGCCACCACGCAACACGCCCACTACGCCGGTACGGGCCACGCCGGTTTGCACTTCCAGACCCAGCTTTTTGAGGTGGGCGGCAATGAGGGCGGCCGTGCGGGTTTCGAGGTTGCCCAGCTCGGGGTGCTCGTGAATGTCGCGCCGCCAAGCAACGACTTTGCTTTCTTCCTGCGTCGCTAATTGGGCAATGCGAGCATCAAGGGCGGCATTTTGGGCATGGGCGCTGTTGAAGATGGCCAAGGCCAGCCCCAGGCTGGCGGGCAAAGCGCGGAGTAAAAACTGCATACGGCAAGCGAAAAAGCAAGTGGGAAGCATGGCACGTTTGGGCCGGCCGGCAATGTTACACCCGCATTACCCGTTTGCGCGCTACTGCTCAGGCAATGGCGTAAATTTGCCGGTTGTTTTTCCGCCTTTCCTTCCGCGTCAATTCCTTCCTTGCTCGTGGCTACTGCTCTGGTTCCGCCCCCCGCTCCTTCGCAATCTTCGGTTTCTACTCCTGCCGCTGGCCGCCGGGCGTGGCCGGCCGCCTGGGCCCGGCGCGGCTTCCGGGTTCGGCTGGGGCTTGTGCTGGGCTTATTGCTGGGACTGCTGCCGGTGCTGCCGGGCTTTTATCAGTTTGTGCAGGGCCGGTCCGGCCGCCTGCTGGCCGACCCACTGCTGGCTCTGCTACCAGCTCAGGACCATTCGGCGCTCATCTTCGCCCTCATTTACGGGGCCATTGCGGCCACGCTGTCGTACCTGCTGCCGCGCCCGCAGCGGCTGTTGCAAACGCTGTGGGCTTACTACCTGCTGCAGCTCATGCGCATGACCACGCTGTGGCTGCTGCCGCTCGACCCGCCCGCTGCGCTCATCCCGCTCAGCGACCCGCTCGTGGACCATCTGTTCGGCGTCACCACCCAGCCGGTGGTGCGCGACCTGTTCTTCTCGGGCCACACCTCCACCATGATGCTGCTGACCCTGGCCAGCCGCAGCCGCCGCTGGCGGTGGGCGCTGGGACTGGCCACCGGGGCCGTGGGCCTGCTGGTGCTCATCCAGCGCGTGCATTATTCCTACGACGTGCTGGCCGCACCGTTTTTCGCCTGGGCCGCCTACTGGCTGGCCGGCCGCATCAGCCGGAAGTGATGTAGCGCGGACTTTTAGTCTGCGAGTCAAGCAACTGCACTGCTTTTACTCACGGACTAAAAGTCCACGCTACAATGCGCTACGGCTACAAATACTTCTCGTAGATGCCGGCGGCTATTTTCTCCACGAGGCCCTTGGGCACCACGCTGGTAAGGCCCGCCGACACCTTATTGAGCACGCCGGGGATGATTTCAGCCTCGCCGGCCAACAGGCCGTTTACGGCGGTTTCGGCCACGGCCTCGGCGGTCATCGATACTTTGTTGGCGGTGGCTTGCAGCTCGGCACCCATGCCGGCACGGTCGGCGAAGCTGGTGGTGGTGGCCCCGGGGCTCAGGCAGCTCACCGCAATGTTGCTATCCTTCAACTCGTAGCGCAGCCCACGGCTGAAACTCAGCAAAAAGGCCTTGCTGGCGGCGTAGAGCGTGAGCGAGGGCACGGCCTGGTAGGCGGCGGTGCTGGCCACGTTCAGAATATACGCCTTCGGCACTTGGCGCAGGGCGGGCAGTAGCGCGTGCGTGAGGGCCACGGGCAGGTGCATGTTCAGTTGCAGCATGTTCTGCTGCTCGGCCAGGCTGAGCTGCTCGAAACGGCCCCAGAGGCCATAGCCGGCGTTGTTCACTAGCACGGCCAGCTGGCTGGTTTGCTGGGTAGCCCAGGCAGCTACAGTGGCGGCAGCATCGGGGGCAGCCAGGTCGGTGGCCAGGATTTTGGCCTGGTGCTGGTATTTCGCCCCGATTTCCTGGGCCAGGGCGGTGAGCTGGTCTTCAGACCGCGCCACGAGCAGCAGGTCGTAGCCGCGCTGGGCCAGTTGAAGGGCAATGGCCCGGCCAATGCCGCGCGAAGCGCCGGTAACGAGTGCGTACATAGTTACAATGAGTGAATGGGCGAATGAGTGAATGGGTGAATGATTGGGAGGCAAACCATGCTATCCCATTCACTCATTCACCCATTCGCTCACTCACCCATTGATTACTTAACGAGGTGCAAAAAGCGCAGGTAGAACGGCGTGGGGCTGTCTTCGCTTTTGGGCTGGTACTTGCCCGCGATGATGGGCACGTACATCACGCGGCGGCGGCTGGCCTCGCCGATGAGCGGCGACTGGGCCACGCGGTGCCACATGCGGCCATCGTGCACGGTGAGGTCGCCGGGCTCGGTTTCGATGGCCATTTCGTTGGGGTCGTAGTACACGTCTTTGTAGTACTTCTTGCGAAACAGCATCTTGTGCAGGCCCTGGCGGTGGGTGCCGGGTATCACGCGCAGGCCGCCGTTGGTGGCTTTGGTGCCGTCGAGGTGCAGGCCCACGTTCAGCATGGGACCGATGCGCTTGCCGTAGAATACGTCGCGCAGCGAGTCGGTATGCCAGCCCATCTGGCTGAACTCGGAGCCGGGCACGTTCACGTAGTGGTTCACCACAAGGCCGTCCTTCTCGTTTTCGCCCACGCGGCCGCCTTCGGCTTCGAGCAGCGGAAACAGGGCTTTGAACCGGTCGTCCTGAAGCAATTCGTGCAGCACGGGATGGTGCTGCGAGGCAAAAGCAAAGCGCTGCACAATGCGCGAGCCGTCGACGTCGTGGCCGTACTTGATGGGTACGCCGTTCACTTTCTCCACGCCTTCGGCCAGCCATTTAGCCTGCACTTCCTGAGTGGCTTGCAGAATCTGGCGGACGTGCTCGGGCGAGGCAAACGGGCGAAAGTGAAGAAAACCGTATTTAGCAAAAAAAGCCCGTTGCTCGGCCGTGAGGGCACTGCCGAGGGTGAAGCGTGGATAATCAGCAGATAAAGCCATAGCAGAAAATAGAGCGGCCGCCGGGGGTGCCCAGCGTCACGCAAAGGTAATAGGTAGGGCGCGGCCCCTGCCCGGCACTGGCCGGGCCTGGGAGGCGCGGCGGCTATAACCGCGCCGTGGCAAAGGGGTTTTTATCGACTTCAAAATTCGGCCCGGCCGGGTGAACGGCAGGTGAATTTGTGGCCCGCACCGGCCCGCATACTGCCACACCGAGCCAGCACGTTGGAGTATTTGCGCGGAGGCCGCGCTTTACTTTGCCAACGCCATGCTGCTACTCCCTACGTTCAACGCCAGACTCAATCCCTGCCCGGTAAGCCCGGCCGAATTCACCCCGCACGCGCAGGAAAATTTCTGCGGGCAGTGCCAGCGCGTGGTGCACGATTTCAGCCAGAGCGCCAACCCGCGCGCCGACTTGGCCGCCGCCCGCGCCGCCGC
>NZ_BAAGZM010000067.1:0-12905 GCF_054778495.1 Hymenobacter agri | reverse complement strand
ACCCCGCCTTTGGCACGGGGGGAGTAGCGGCCGCAACCGCCCTGCCCACCGGGCAAGTGAAGCGCGCCCGGCTGCAGCCCGATGGCAAGCTGCTGGTAGCTTGCCTTTCGGCGCCCGCCAGTGCGCTGGTGCCGGCATCGGCTACCAACTCCACCGCCACCTCCATCACCGACTTTACGCTGATTCGCTTCCTGGCGACCGGCCAACTCGACCTCACTTACGGCATCAACGGGGTAGTACGCATCCACGAAGACAATCTGGACAACTTATCGGACGTGGCGATGCAGGCCGACGGCCTGGCGGTAGCAGTGGGAGCAGCGGCCGCGGGGTTGCTGTACCGCCCCAGCACCAGCGACTTTGCCCTGCAAAACTCTCGGTTTGCCGTGATGCGCGTGCTGCCCACCGCCAACTGCACCAGCGTGAGCGCGGGCGTCGAGCAAACCGTTTGCGGAGCTACTACCTTAAAGCTTGGTCCGGCGCCGCAGCCTGGCCTAGCCTATAGCTGGGCCGTGAGCCCCGCCGTGAGCGGCTTCAGCAGCACCAGCGCGGCTGCCACGTTCACGGCCCCGCAGCCGGCTACCAGCACCACCTACACCCTGACCCTGACCGCCACCAGCGGCACACAATGCAGCACCACCGATCAAGTGCGCATTACGGTGCTGCCCGCCATTTCGCCTGCGCTGGCCATTCAGGCCAGCGCCACCACCATTGTGGCCGGTCAGTCGGTGACACTGTCGGTGCCCAACCCGCAGGCGGGCGCCACGTACGTTTGGACCGGCCCCGGCCTGCAGGCCACCACCGGCGCCAGCGTGAATGCTACGCCACCCGCCGGTACCAGCGCCGCACAATATACTGTGACAGCCACGCTCGGCACCTGCTCGCGCGCGGCGCAACTGCTGGTAGCCGTTGCGGTGCCCGGCACACCGGCCTGGAACTGGGCCAGTCGCCACGGCAACCGCGGCGACGACCGCACTACCGCCTCGGCTACCGATGCGGCCGGCAACACCTATGTAACGGGCTACTTCCGGGACTCAATAACAGTAGGCAATACGAGACTATATAGCCTTGGCGATAACGACATCTTTGTGGCCAAGTACGACGCAGCCGGCGCGGTAGTGTGGGCACAACGCTTCGGGGGTACCCAGGCCGACCAAGGGCTAACTGTTGCTGTTAGCGCGCAAGGAGCGATGTACGTTGGCGGCGTCTTTGGCGGCACCATGCAGGTCGGCAGCACCACGCTCACAGCCTCTGCTTTTCAACACATGTTTTTGGCCCGCCTCGATGCCAGCACCGGTGCTCCCTTTTGGGCCCTTACCACCACCGGTACGTCCGGCATAATCGGCAACAGCATCCGGTCGCTGACTACCACCGCGAGCGGCGACGTACTGGCTTGCGGTGATTTTACGGGTACTTTAAACCTGGGCGGCCAACAACTTACCGGTGGCAACAATTCATCCTGGCTGATTGCCTGTCTGTCCGATGCCGGCACTGTGAAGTGGGTGCGCGCCCTCGGCAATGGCAGCAACCCGGCGTCCGCTCTCCACATCGACTGCGACAGCTCGGGCAATGCCTACGTAGTGGGCATGGCGAATGGCACATTCACGGCAGGCCCCAGCACTATCCCCAACAGCAATGGGGCTTACGCCGTGTATCTGGTCTATTTTTCCAGTCAGGGTCAGCCCCAATGGGCGCGGTCTTTTATTGGTGCGCGCTATACCAGCTCTCCGGACGTAGCCGTCGACGCTGCTGGCAATGCCTACGTTACCTGCTTCACAGATGCTGCCAGTGTAACGTTTACCGGAGCCACGGCAGCCGACAGCAAAACGCTGCCCCCAACCAGTACTCGTACGGAAAGCTACTTGGCCTGCTACACTCCCGGTGGCAACCCGGTGTGGGCACGCAACCTGGCTACCTGCAATGCCACTTCCTGGAATATTGCTTCGGCGGTCGCTGTGCGCGGTGGCTTTCTTTACGCCGGAGGCTGGTTCACGGGCAGCAACACCTTCGACGCCATTACGCTACCTTCTACTCCGGCGGGTTACACGGCCTTCGTCGCTAAGTACAGCCTGACTACCGGCCAGAACATCTGGGCCCAGCAGTCGGCGCTGGACGCGTGCGCCCCTCGCGACCTGGGCGTCGACGCGGCGGGCAACACTTACCTCGCCGGCGATTTTGGGCCAACCATTGCTTTCGGCACAACGATGCTGACCAGTGCCGGCTCTAACGACGGTTTTGTGGCTAAGCTGGGCACCTCCCTACTGCTGTCAACCCCCTCGCCCCGGGCTGCCCTGGCGTGGCAGCTTTACCCCAACCCCCTAAGCAGCCAGCAGCTACTGCATGTGCAGCTACCCGCTCCCATGCTTGTGCAAGCGTATAGCCTGTATTCGTCGGTGGGACAGCTCGTGCAGCATCGGTCGGTCGGCGCTACCCTGCAGTCGCTGGACATCGCCCCCTTGCAGCTGCAAAAAGGCGTGTACCTGCTGCGCCTGCAAACTGCTACTGGCGTACTGAGCAAGCAGCTCATCTGGCAATAAAGCCTGCCGGGGCGTAGGCCCTATCTGCGCCCCGGCAGCCCCTTGCGCAAAATCAGGTCGGTTTGCACGTCCTGCCCCAGCCGAAATTCGTGCTGCCCGATTTCGCGGAAGCCAAAGCGCTGGTAGAAAGCACGAGCCTTGTCGTTCTTTTCCCACACGCCCAGCACCACGGCCGAGCAGTGCAGCTGTTCGGCCAGGGCCAGAATGCCGCGCATCAGGGCCGCGCCCAGGCCGGTACCCTGCCAGTCGTCGCGCACGTAGAGCCGTTCTATTTCGAGACGCCCGGCCGGGTTTTGGTCCTCGGGCAGGCCCAAAGCCGAATTGTCGCGCAGCTTGGCATAACCCACCAACTCATTCTGCATATGGGCCAGCAGGAAGGTGTTTTCACGGTCCTGCAGCTCGGCCAATTGAATATCGGGGCCGAAGTTTTCGGCCAAATAAGCCGCCATATCGGCCGGCGTATTGGTGGCCGCGAAGGTATCCTGGAAGGTCTGGCGACCGAGGTCGGCTAGTTGGGCGGCAGTGGCAGCATTGGCCTTTGCCAGCGATATGCGAAGAGGAGATGACATAAGGCAAAGGTCGGACGCAGCGCCCGACTTATAGTATCTCGTCGGCGTTGGGGTTGCGGCGCGTGCCGGAGCCACGCCGCGTGCGCAGACCCCAGCGCATGAGCAGGCCGCCGGCCAGCAGCCCGAGCAGGTTGAGGGCCAGCAAACCCACGGGCAGTTCGGCCACGCCGGTATTCCAGCGGTAGAGCATCACCCCAACCTTTAGCAAAAAGCCCAGGCCCAACAAAAAGCCGCTCAGCAGCAGCAGCAGGCCTACGAGGCGATTAGTAGCAGGAGGAAGCGGAGGTGTAGCCATGGCTGTGCTGATACGGGGGCTTGGTAAAATGGGTTAGGCTACGCCGCCAGGTTGCGATTCCGGTTCTTTGGCGTAATTTCGTGGCACCAAGATACCCCGCGGGAGTAGCTCAGTTGGTAGAGCATCAGCTTCCCAAGCTGAGGGTCGCGAGTTCGAACCTCGTTTCTCGCTCATTAAAAATCAGCCACTTAGCTTCGTTGCTAGGTGGCTGTTTTGTTTCTGGTTTACACTTTGGTTTACACAGGTGGTAGGCGTGGTTATCAAAGTCAGGTAAAGAATAAAAAAAGCTTCTTGCACTTTGCAAGAAGCTTTTTTTATTCCTGTACAGCTAACGTTGCTCCATTCCAACCGCTATCACCGGGGCTAGGGTCTATGAAAACGTTAGCTCCTTGGATTATGCGTTTTACTATCTGCTGAAGAGCGACGGCTATCTTTCCCTTCTCTACTGGTTTATTGTAAAGAAGGTGAGCGTGCGTCGGTACACCTTCCATTGGACTAGGCACTACACTGACTCTCCATTTAGTTTCCGCATCCTCTAAGAGAGCAGCATCGTCAACTGGTGGGTTAGCTGCGTAAACAGTACTGCACTTTAGGACTGCTAAGCCTACATACGTTTGTCCATTCATATGAAGGGTCTTCATATGCTCCTTGCTGTTGTTTGCATCAGTATAATCTAGTCGTAGCACTGACACATCATCTCTGCCTGGTACAGGTAGGAATGCTTGGAGCTTTAAATATCCTCCACTCATTGAGTAGAAAAGCGAATGAAAAATGCCTCTAACAAGTGACTCTTCGAAAGTGATATTAGGCGGTATACTCTGTGGCGACATTCGCTGCTTCGTAAAGGTCTTCTAGCAGATATCCCACATGATTCACTATGCTCTCTCCAGGAGATAACGGCTTGTCTTCGCTAGTTGACTCCTCGCCATGCAGATTATAGAAGTAGCCTATTTCATCATCTCCTACTTCTACGCATACGTATTCACGCCCCTTATTCATCCATTCAAGAGATATTGTACCATAAGGGCTAGGAACAACATCATCTATGTTCAGATGAGCAACATATCTAGGCTCTAAGGCCGCTAAAAAATCAGTTGCCATTGCAATGGCCTCCTTAGAAGGCGGCACAGAACCTTCCCCAGCCCAGCCATCTTGGAGGGTAGCCAGCAAAGATAATTTAGCGCACAACATAGTCAAAGGAGCTTGAAATGAAACTACTAGGTCTGCCAATGGCAGACACATCCGCTTGTTTTCAAATCGGTGGACTGGCTCAAGAATGTATCTCTCTACCTTGACAGGAGCCATTGCAGCCGAGAGGGCTACTGGTGCGAAAAGTGAGGCGATGCGTTTCATTTCTTTAGGCCCATTTTAATTTGTACACTATCCTGCAATATGCTGGATAGCAAACCTTTATTGTGTTCGTGTGCTGATTGTAGGTAGGACTTAAAAGAGTCCTTTTTCTCTAACAAAGTACTTAAGTCTTGTGTATTCGTTAATGCGTGGATTATGTTGTGTCCAATAGTTACAATTGACTTAGGACCTACTACAGAAGTGATTTGCAAACGGTCAAAGTGGTTAAAATTGCCTGTCTTATCCTCGAATGTTAGCATTAACTCAGTGTTTGGACTAACAAAGAAGTTATAAGGAATATAAACAGAGTCCCTCTTGAATATGCGTTCAAGCTCTATTGGACCAGTAGCAATCCATTCCAACTCATCAACATAGTTTAAGCTGAAACCTATCACTATCATGTTCTGAAGCTTAGGGGCTAATGCAGAAGCAACGCGCAGGAATGTCTCTAAGAAATCGTCCCAACGCTTGTATCGAAGATTATGCAGCGATAAGGAAACGCGGTTGTCTTCATTTTGACCTTGTAATACTCTAACTATTTGTCCTTCATCGCTCTTCGTCAATCTAAAGCCTATCTCTGCTTCTTGATGAGCTTTAGACTGTACTTCTGACTCCTCAATGTTCCCTTGCAGTTCAACTCTGATTGCTTTGGCTACTTGATATGCATCAAAATCCTCTGGGAGTTCCTGTAGAAGGCTTTGAAACCTTCTAGGCTGAACAATAGGAGAAGCAAAAAACAAGCTGATAACAGCCTCCTTAATAGCATGGTTTTCGCTGGCAAGGCGAAGAAATGGAGTGTCAGGCATTAGGTGTATAATTAGCTAAAGCTGTGCAAAGCTAGGTGGTTTCAAGCATTCTGCCTTGTGGTTCTACTCAACCGACTATGCTGTCTTCCACTTGAAAGACTGGTTCGATGCGACCAATATACACTTGTTTGTTCTCTCTTCGCACTAAACCGTCCATGTCCAAGCTGTTGATAATGCTACAGTTCTTGCTCATCTATCATCTTCAGTGACTAAGGAGGCTTGATATTTGGTTCGCATCGGCAACAACTTCACTGTCGTCATGTTCCTCGCCTCTGAGTGTCCAGTAGGCAGCTAGTAACTTTGACTGCGATACGTGCCAGTTCACGTCCAAAACTAGAGCAATGAGGACCGGACCGGCCGAAAGTCGGTAGTAGTGGCAGAATTAGTAGCAGCTAAAGTTACTTTGGTGCTGGGATTACCCGGTAACAAAAAGCCCCAGCCGATTCAGAGCTGGGGCTTTCCTGTTAGGAAGACCGACTCGCCTAGACGCGAGCGTGTAACCAGTTCCAATATGCTGTAGACATCCAGCCATCGGATTCACCCCGGTTTACCCGGCTAATAAACAGACTATCATTATTATCCATTCTTTGCCGCAGTCTGGCGCTAATCTGAGTAGCTGTTTCATTCGTTGAAATCAGCCAAGTAGAGCCTAAAATGTGCTGATAATCAGTGTTTTTAAGCTCTTCATACAAGGCATTGTAATTCTGGCCTTGCTTATTGAGGTCGTAGGAAATGCAGTAGACGGCCATAGCTTAACTGGTTTACTTGAGCGTGAGCGTAATACTTACCAATTAGCTTCAACCCATGCCTCTACGCCCTTGTGAGTGCGCTTGTCAGCAGGTGCTTCGTGAATCCGACGTTCCACGTGTTGCCCTACGTTAGTACCGGGTTGTATTGGCTTTTTGTTGGCATCCACCCAGCTACGCTTATCAACGTAGCGTTTGATGAAGTGCTGCACTTCATAACCTTCCTTGCGGCTCAACAAGACGTTATCAGGAAACCCCGTAATCTTGGCGTTATCGCCGTCTTTGGAAGCTGTCCAGACATAACCATACTTCTGCTGGTTCATGTCCGATTTTTTGAAATCGTATGCCATAAGCGTACTGTGAGTTTTGGGTGAGCTTATCTGTTAGCTACTAATGTGCCATGTGTGAAAAGCCTGACAAAGAGCAAAAAATATGACTAAAAGGCTGTTTTTTTAGTTAACAATACTAACTAAAAAAGCCCGCAAACTTTTGTTCACGGGCTTCTGGCGCCTTTTGCCATACTGTCAGGCTTTTAGTCTAACGGCGATTTAGCTGCTGCTTCCGTAAACGGACAGCCTAGTGTGGCCCTGGTTTGCTGCCATTCGGAACCGGGTGCCCTGGTAAGGGCAAAGCCCACTAGTTTCTTTTTGGGTTTCGGTTTGGTCCTGTAGTTAGGTTCAGCCAAATAGCCGGCTAGCTTGCGGCCTAACGCTGGCAGGCCGGCTTGCTGTGCGGCGTCAAAGTGTAGGGCCGGCTTGCAGCAGTTTAAAGCCCTTGCCAACAACTGGCATTCCGCGTAAGTGAATTTGAGCTTAGCAGGCATGGCAGGTTAGTTAAGGTGAATGAAGCGGTTTTGAGCTGGCAGCCGGCAAATGGTTTGTGCCGGTGGTGGCGGTCCGACGAACAGCAACACGGCGTACTGAGAGCGTAGCGCTTCGCCGTGCTTGCCGACGTTAGGAAAAACGTCGGCAAGAGTAGAAACTAGGGAGCGGGGCGCGGGTTGGGGCGTAGGCATGGCTAATTCATGCTGTATTGGCCCGATACTCCCTTGCATATGCCGGCCACAAGTAGCCAGCACATGGTTGTTTCGGTGCCTGCTGGCACTTTGCGCTTCTTGAAAGTAACTACGACTTTATCTAAGACGTGGCAGGCCAGCACCTTATTCCCATCTGTGTAGCTAGTCATGCTAGGCGTTGGCTAAAATGGCGGCGTTCCAATACTTCTCTACCTGGTTGATTTCGGCAAGGGCCTCTTCCAACGTAGCGACGTGGCGTAGCTTGCCCTTGCCGAATAGCTCAGTTACTTTTTCCTGAAGCACGGCCCACGGCCAGGCGTTGCCCCCGGCTGTCTGTCCTAGCCGTTGGCGGGAAGCTACTAGGGCCTTGTTGTCAGGACCGCCCACAAGCTGGGCGTAGTGCTGGGGCAATATGGCGTACAAGCTGTTTGCCTCGACGTGCTTCGGGCTTATTTTGATGTCGATGGTGAGGTTCGAAGAGCCTACGCCGTTTTGGCTGGGGGTCTTGCCGCTGCCGATGCTGAATGCGTTGTTCATGGTTGGGGTTCTTGTGGGGGTTGAGGTGATTTGAAAAACGTGAGATTGTCCGTCTGAATTTGGTTGGTCCAGCCGTCGATTTCTGGCAATTGTCCCTCGAAATGGCCCGCTACGGCTCTATCGGGGTCAGCATGAGCATTGGACATTCCCATAGCTAAAAGCTGCTGCTGAAGCCGTGCAATCGTGAAATGACCGGTTTCTATGCCGTCGATGTCCATCGGAATATTCTGGCTGAAGTTGATGCTTGCCAGCAGGGCCGTTACGGCCTGGGGGGCTATGTACTTTTCGATGCTCTTGGCATAGAATGATAGTTGCGCCTGCCAGCCGGCTACCTGCTTTGACGTGGTTTCGTCTAGGTGCTTTATTCCCCCTGCTTCAGCAATGCACGCCCCGATTTTGGCTGCGTAATGGTCAATCATCAGGAGCGCATTCTGTACTACCGTGCGACTGGCCGACAACAAGAGAAAGCTGAGGTCCTTTATTTGGCGCTGAAGCTGAGAAAGTGGAATATCTTGGCGTATTGGCGCTTTTTCGTCTAGTACCCGCGCAAATTCCTCCTGGCTTTTCTGAGCTTCAGCAACTGCTTCCAAATGCTGCTGCCAGTTGTGACGGCGGGCATGTTGAAACATGAGGACAGTAGTAGAATTGTAACGTGCGGCCAAATCATGGATGCGTGCTGAGTACGGAGTGAATGAGGGGTAAGAAAGGAAGGCTTCAAGGAGCATTTTTGCCCTCTCTTTCGTATTCTTTTTGCTATTATCCAACGTCTTAGCTGCCTTTCGCTTGCGGGGAGTGTCCATAATCGTAGGAATAGGGTTGATGCGTGCGGCGCTCTGAGGCTTCAAAATCTGAGTTTTCTAGCTGCTGTGCTTTTCTCTGCTTGCTCAGCTAGCTCTTAGTTACTTTTTATGCTGGGTGCTGTGAGCTGGTTTGCGGCGGGTTTCTGGTGTGCTTGTCGCGCTGGTGCGACATTTTTCCGGTTATATACAAGTCGAAATCGGCCATTTCAGGCTAGGTCGGCTAGGGTGCTTTTGAGACAGGTTAGCAGGCTGGCTTTGGTGTTGGTTAAGGTCGCTTTTGCGCGGGCCTGTTCGGCTAGCTTGCGGCGACGTGGCGTCCGGTCTTTATTGGCCCGATTAGCCGCGTAGGCTGCGAAAAAGGGGCTACTCACTAGCGCCAATGCTTCTAGTTCATCGGCTGAGAGTAAATCGGTATTTAGCTGTTCGATGAAGCCGCAAGCCCCTAGCCGGTCCTCTAGCTCGGCTCCTGCTGCTATGAAAAATCCGGGGCTGGCTAAGTCAGCTACTGTGGCAGCTCCTAGCCGCCGTAGGTAGCTCAGCTTGCGGCTAGTTAGTTCGAAGCGAAGCGTGGCACTAGGCAGCAGGGCTTGGCGCTTTTCGGCTAGTTCCCGCTGTTTGTCATACAGCTTAATTTCTAGCTCTGTGAGTAGCCGCTTTGCTCCCGTTATGCCCTTGCCCTTTTCGTACTTCAGAAACCGCTTGCCTTTGTAGTCGGCAAGGGCTTGCAGCGTGGCTTGCACGTCTAACCCGGTTAGGTTGGAGCCAAAGGCCACTTTGGTGAGCTTACAGCCGGAAACATCGAAGCCTAGTGTGTCCGATAGCTTTTGGATAGCGGCGGCAACGTCGGAGCGGGTGAAGCTGCCGCCGTTGTGGCCCTGGGCAAAGCGTTGCAGGCTGTTTTCGCCTACGTACTCACCTAGTGCGTTGCGGCGTAGGTTGAGGTTGCCCACTGTTACTGATACTCGGCGCTGTGCCAGGGCTTCGCCTATAGCATGAGGCGCGGCAAGAGGGCTGTCTAGTTCAGCACGTAGCCAAGAGGGTGCTAGCCGCTCTGGCACGATAAACCGGATAGTATCAACCATCTTGCCCGCCTTCATACTGCTAGGCTGCTGCCCGGCTGCCAGCCGCTACCCATTCGAGTAGTTCCTGACGGTTGAAGAAAAGCCGATTGCCGCGCTTGGCGTGGGGTATAGCCCGCTCCGATACAAGCGTGTAAATGCGAGCTTTGGAGAGACGTGTAAGCTCCTGAGCAAGCTCAATGCCGCCCACCTGGGGGGCGGGCTGGGCAATGGCTTGGCGTAGGCATTGCAGCGTTTCTAGCTGCAATGCTTCTAGGTTGCTCAACCTAGAATTGATGGTTTCAAAAGGATTCGTCATTTGCTTGGGCCGTATTGGTTTGATGCCAGCAAATGTATTGACCCACAAAAAGTTAGACCGGTCTAAGACCGGTCTATAATTTTACTTTTCAGCGTTTTTAACTCACTTTCAACATATTCCTTTTGTTGTCCGCTAAGCCAGGGTAATACGGCTTGCACGTCTTTGATTAGAGGCTGCAATGCTCTTCCATCTATGCAAGTGCGGTTTTCATTCTTAGACAGGTTGTTATAGTGCTTGTATAACTTTTCACCACTGGTATGACCGTTGGCCCGCGCTATGGCATTTGCCCCACTGTTAGGTATATGCTGCCTTTTGTAGATATATAAAAGAGCTACTTGGCGCAAGGACAGTTTAGGGGCATCTACCGCTTTCGGCTTATTTGCTTCCGCTACAGGTTCGCTAGGGTGCGTCTTTTCCTGCCAGAAAGCTATTTCCTGCTCTAGCAAAGCCACTAGTTCCTTTTTAGCTTGGTATTGAGGGGGGCGGCTTCCTTTAGGAAAGTCGCTTTTCCACTGTGCTACTAAGCGTTTGGCAAAGGTTAGTTCAGGTTGTAGGATGCTCAGTACTTCGATTGAATTTGATGTATTTGGAAAGCGAGCTTGCACTTTGGCAGCCACGCGCTCAAATTCAGCTTCTATGGTAGCACCGTGAATTTCGGAGATTAGTTGGCGAGCGTCAGACATAACGAACAGGTGTTAAAAGCCAGATGTAGTTACTTTATAGGAGCCCGTCGAACAGATTGTCCATCACCTCTGAGGCGAATGAATCCAGATACACGGCGGTAACCGCTTCAGATTTGTGGCCCATTGCTTGCGAGATTTGGCCAGTAGCGGCCCCGCTCAGCTTCAGCGTAGTAGCGAAGGAATGACGGGCTACGTAGGTAGTCAGAGGGGTGGCAATGTCGGCTGATTGGCCTAGTAGCTTCAGGTCTTCGTTTACTTGCCCTAGCACCTTATGAAGCCGGTTTTTTACCTGCTGGGGAGTTTGGTGCTTGGCTGTGTCGAGCACTGGAAATACATAGCTATCGGGGCCTGCGTAGGTAAAGGGCCGATACTTGGCTACAATGGCAGCAGCAGGAGCTAGGAGCTTCAGGCTAAACTTGCCGCCCGTCTTTTGGCGGGTATAGTTGAGCCGTAGGCCGGTTTCCTCAGAGCCGGCTAGGTCTTTCCAACGTAGTTGGCCTAAGTCTACAAAGTTGATTCCCCCGCAATAGAAGCCGAACAGAAAAACGTCTTTAGCTAACTGCTGACGCTCTTTAGTGGGCTCTAGCGCCTCTAGCCGCCGTAGCTCTTCCCGACTGATAGCACGCTTAGCAGTGCTCACGTCAAACTTGCCCACTGTGAACTTGTGCTTTTCAGCCACCGTGCGGGCGAAGGGGTAGCTCTCGGCTTTCATTAGGCCGGCTGCAATAGCTTGATTGAGCACGGCCCGCAAGGTGCGAAATCGTAGGGACAAGGTTATTTCCCGAATGCCTGTAGCGCGAAGCGTAGCCTCCCATTCGCGGCAAAAATTGACGTTTACACGGTCTAAGGTTATGTCGTGCTGGCTAACCCATGCTGCTAGCTCTTGCCCCTTGCCCCGGCCGCTAGGGGGCGGGGTTACGTCGGCTTCAGCCGCTACAAACTTGGCTAGCTGGTTGGCCAGGTCTCGATAGACAATAGCGTTGCCTGTTTGGCCCGTTTTGGTGTAGCCTTCGCTCAATTCGTAGCAATAGGCTAGCAGTTTCACGCGGCGCTGGGCTTTGCGGCTCTCTATGGCTTTGGCAGCCACGGCGGGCGCGTCGTGCTGTTCGTCGGCTTCGGCTAGGGTATCGGCCGCGCCGCTATACTTGGCTTCCCATTCAGCCAGCTTGGTTATTAGCTTGTCCCGTTTGGGCTCGGGGTAGCTCTTGCGAATGGCGTCCCTGTAGTTACTTTTTTCGGCGTTCCAATACTTAGGCAAGAGGGCCTGCCCCGTTGCCAGGTACTTGCGTTTGCGGTCTTTGGTAATGCAAACAAGCAAGGGGTGGCTTCCATCGGCTAGCGTCTTGCTAGTGAAGTAAACAATTCGGACGGTTGCCTTGCCCTCTTTGTGCTCTGTGGTTTTGCTGTTGGCCATAGTGTGTAAACCGCCAGCCGGTTTACACGGCGGTTTACACAAAAGTAATAGGAAACCTCATACCCACAACAAGCGCTAATAAGCAAACTTGTTAAACAACAAGTTTTTAAGTAAATAGTGAGGGTGGGTGAAGTGGGCCAAATATGCCAGTTACATAGCTTCCCAAGCTGAGGGTCGCGAGTTCGAGCCTCGTTTCCCGCTCATTGATTAACAGCCTCCCGGTATAATGCCGGGAGGCTGTTTTTTTGCTGCATGGCATCCGATGTAACGCAATACTTGCCCGCTACTTCGGGCTTAGCGGCGGAGCGCCTGGTATTACGCTGGCTGTGCGCGCAAAAAACGGGTAGCCCAATAATAAGAATGAGGTAAAACGCGCGTAGCTCGCTACATTGCGCCCAGCGGTTTGTCTGTTCTGCAATAGTAATGCTATAGCAGGCTCTTAGTTGTAATTACTGCCGGTCCAAGCGGCCTTTTTACATCTCCGAATACCCGCCTACGCTCGCCCTACTCTGGTTTCGCCATTCCCACCCAAGCGGCACCGCTCCTTCACTTACCCGAAACTGCGATGCAAGTACTGAAATTTGGAGGCACCTCAGTGGCTTCCGCCGAGAACATCCGCAAGTCGCTGGTCATTGTGGCCGCCGCCGCCGCCAAGTCTCCCGTCGTGATGGTCGTGTCGGCCCTGGGCGGCACCACCGATTTGCTGATTGGAGCCGGCCGCGCCGCTGCTACCGGCAACGCCGCCTACCGCAACGCCCTGGCCCAGCTGGCCGAGCGCC
>NZ_BAAGZM010000066.1:0-12930 GCF_054778495.1 Hymenobacter agri | reverse complement strand
CGCCGGCAGCGCGCTCGGCGCGGTTTGGGCAAGCAGCGCCTGCGGCAGGGCCGCACTCAGGGCAGCCGCCAGCAGGACTCTGGTTCGAAACAGCGTGTTCATAAACAGCTAAAAGGGAAACGGGTAAGCGGGGAATATTATTCGGCCTCAGTAATGTGGCGATACTCATTGATGAGCTTATGGCCCTTGAGCGTGGCCACGCCCAGCAGAAAATGCTCGTCGAACACCCGGTTCACGCGCACCGGACTAAACTGCGCGGCCGGGTACAGCTCCGAGTCGAAGGCCAGCTCAATCTGGGCCAGGTTGAGGCGGGCCAGCACGTCCACATCGAGGTCGGCCCGGAACAGGCCCTCGGCCATGCCGCGGCGCAGGTTCTGCACTATCTGGTCGAGGATGAAGGTGTTTTTATGCTCCCGAAACAGCTCCCAGGCGGCCGGGTGATACTTCTTCATGTCGTTGAAAATGCTGGGATGGATGTTGGCAAACTGCTCGTCGGCCCACTTCGAGAGCATCAGCATCTCCTCCACGGCGTTGGCGGCCTTGCTGGCGACGCCGGCGCATTCGCCCTGCACGCCGTTGAGGTGGCGGTTGATGCCGGCCAGCACAATCTGGTCTTTGTTTTCAAACCACTTATAGAGGGTTTTTTTCGACATGCCCATGTCGGCGGCGATGTCATCCATGCTCACGCTTTTAATGCCATTGCGCATGAAAAGCTGCTGGGCGTGGTTTAGGATTCGGTCTTTGATTTCCATAATGAACGCCGCAAAGATACATTGGAAACTTTTATCGTGCCCAAAGTTTCCAACGCATTTTTACCGTCTGCAACCAGTGCAGGGCCTTTTCGCGCGGAGCAAGACGCAGATGCCCGGCATTTATTTTACCCAACCGCGAAAAAAAAGCGCACAATCATTTGCACAGACAGCTAATTTAAATAGCAATACAAAGCTAATAAAATTAGCTGATTTGCACAAGAAAATCAGATTATTTATTTGTAAACGCCGCCGTAGCCCGGGGCGCGCCCGAAGTCGCGCCGGCCGGTACTTTTGCGCGGGGCCGCGGTGGCCCACCAGCATTCGCACTTCTATGAAAATCCGGACCGGCTTCGGCTACGACGTTCACCAACTGCAGGAGGGCCTGCCCTTCTGGCTTGGCGGCATTGAGGTGCCGCACACCCACGGCGCCCTCGGCCACTCCGATGCCGACGTGCTCATTCACGTCATCTGCGATGCGCTGCTGGGCGCGGCCAACCTGCGCGACATCGGCTTCCACTTCCCCGACACCGACCCGCAGTACAAGGGCATCGACTCGAAAAAGCTGCTCGCCGGCGTGATGCGCCTGCTGCGCGAAAAAGGCTACGAGGTGAGCAACATCGATTCGACCATCTGCCTGGAGCGCCCCAAAATCAACCCCCACATCCCGGAAATGCAGCGTGTGCTGGCCGCCGTGATGGGCGTGGCCGAGGAAGATATTTCCATCAAAGCAACCACAACCGAAAAACTGGGTTTTGTGGGCCGACAGGAAGGCGTAGCCGCCTACGCCAGCGTGCTGATTGTTCGCAGCTAGGGCTGTAGAGACGCAATATTTTGCGTCTCGCCGTCCGCGCCGTTCGAGCGTCGTTCAAACATCATCGTTCAACGACGAGACGCAAAATGTTGCGTCTCTACATCGTTCTGAAATTTCCCACCAACCATATAACATGAAGCAAACCCCTCTCCTGCTGGCCTTTCTGGCTTTGGCCAGCGCTGCCCCGGCCCACGCGCAGGGCAAGGTTAAAGTGAAGACCAAGCCCGCCTCGGGCGCATCCACCAAAATCAAGACCGGCCCCGGCAAGGCCGACGGCAAAGACTGGAGCGTGAAATACGCCGACATGGTGAACGCTGAGCGCCTGCGCGCCCACCTAGCCGTGCTGGCCTCCGACGAGTACGAGGGCCGCGAAACCGGCCAGAAGGGCCAGCACATGGCCGCCGACTACGTGGCCAAGCAGTTTAAAAACGCCGGCCTGACGGGCCCGGTGAAAACCGGCACCGACCCCTACCAGCAGCACTTCGACGTGGAGCAGGTGACCTGGGCCGAAGGCAACACCCTGAAAGTGGGCAGCACCGACTACGCCTGGCTGACCGATTTCTACGGCACCGGCGACTCGCCCTTCGGCCAGGAAACCACCGTGAAGCCCGTTTTTGTGGGCTACGGCATCGAGCAGGATGGCTATTCCGACTACGCCAACGTGGACGTGAAGGGCAAGGATATTCTGGTGCTGCTGGGCGAGCCTACCGGCGACGGCGGCAAATCGGTGCTGAGCGCCGACGGCGCCCCCACCAAATGGGGCACCGACACCGGCCGCGGCGCCAAGGCCACGCTGGCCGCGCAAAAAGGCGCGCGCTCGGTGTTCTTCGTGAGCTTCAACCCGACCAGCAATTTTAGCAAGCTGGCCGGCCGCATGGCTCCTTTCATTGCCCGGCCCTCGATGGTGATGGTGGGCAACGACCGCCCCGGCCGCGTACCGGCGTTCTTCATTTCGCCGGCCGTGGGCCTGGCCGTGCTGGGCACCAACGATGCCGCCATGCAGGCCTACCTGGGCAAAATCAACAGCACCAAGCAGCCGGTGGCGTCGCCCTTCACGGTGGTGCCGATGCAGATTAAAGCCGAGCGCAAGCGCGAGCGGCTCGATACGCAGAACGTGCTGGGCTTCATCGAAGGCACCGACAAGAAGGAAGACGTGATTGTGATTTCGGCCCACCACGACCACCTCGGTAAGCACGACGGCCAGGTGTTCAACGGGGCCGACGACGACGGCTCGGGCACCTCGGCCATTATCACGATGGCGGAGGCGTTTGCCAAGGCCAAGAAGGAAGGCCACGGCCCGCGCCGCAGCCTGCTCTTCCTGAGCGTGACGGGCGAGGAAAAGGGGCTGTTTGGCTCGGAGTACTACTCGAAGCACCCGGTGTTCCCGCTGGCCCAGACCGAGGCCGACCTGAACGTGGACATGATTGGCCGCACCGACGTGGAGCACGAAGGCAAGCCTGACTACGTGTACGTTATCGGCTCAGACAAGCTGGCTTCGGAGCTGCGCGTGATTCTGGAGCAGGAGAACAAGAAGTACGGCCCCATCGATATGGACTACCGCTTCGACGACCCCAACGACCCGAACCGCTTCTACTACCGCTCCGACCACTACAACTTCGCAGTGAACAAGGTGCCGGTGGCGTTTTTCTTCAACGGCGTGCACGCCGAATACCACCAGCAGAACGACGAAATCGAGAAAATCGAGTTTCCGAAGATGGAGAAGCGGGCGCGCCTGGTGTTCCACACCGCCTGGGAGCTGGCCAACCGCGACGGCCGCATCGTCGTTGACTCGAACAAGCCGTAAACGCTAGCGTTTTGCGCGTGTCGTAGAACGTCATGCTGAGCTTGTCGAAGCATCTCTACCGCGGTACTACATCCATTCGTTTGGAGTAGCTAAGCGGTAGAGATGCTTCGACAAGCTCAGCATGACGTTCTTTTTTATTCGTTCTTGTTCTCCTCCCTATTAACAATCCTCTCTCCCACTCCATGCTAAAGCCCTTCGCGCTGGCGGCGCTGCTACTCGCCGGCGCTCTACCCGCCGCCGCCCAGAATGCGCCCACCAAAATCAAGATAAAAACCAAGGGTGCGGCCGTAGCGCCCGCCGCCCCCGATTTATCGCAGACCTACGCCGCCCTCATCGAGCCCAACGGCCTGCGGGCGAACCTCACGGTGGTAGCCTCGGATGCTATGCAGGGACGCGAAACCGGCCAGCCCGGCCAGAAGCGGGCGGCCGAATACCTGGTGCAACAAATGGCCGAAATCGGCCTGCAGGCGCCGGTAACGGGCAGCGACAACCCGTATCTGCAGCACTTTGCGCTGACGCGCAGCACCTATGCGCCGGGCGGCTACCTGCAGGTGAACGGGCAGCGGCACGAATACCTGAACGACTGGTTCAGCTACGGGCCGATGCCCTCGCCATTCCTTAATGAAACGGCTTCGCAGCCGGTGTTTGCGGGGTTTGGGGTGGAGCAGGGCGCGTACTCGGACTATGCGGGGCTGGATGTGAAAGGCCGCGACGTGGTGGTGATAATGGGCGAGCCGCAGGACGAGCGGGGGCGCAAGCTGCTGCCGGCGCGGGGCCGTAAGGACGACTACTGGGATTCGGGCCTGCGCAAGGCGGCGCTGGCCAAGGCGCACGGCGCGCGCAGCATCTTTTTGATGACGTTTGCGCCGGCGTCGGCTTTCCAAAAGCAGACCGCTGAGCTGGGCGAGCAGCTGCGCGAGCCGGCGTTTGCGCTGCCCGACCCCGGGCCGGAAATCATCGACACGGTGGCCGAGAATATTCCGCCGGGCATTGGGGTGTACTTCACCTCGCAGGAGCTGGGGCTGGCCCTGGCCGGCACCACGATGAACGGGCTGGTGGACTACGTGCGCAACGTGGCCCGCGCCGGGCGGCCGGTGCCGGCGGGCTTTCAGGCTCCCGCGGCCACCATCTACCTGCCGCAGAACACGCAGCCGCTCAGCACCGAGAACGTGCTGGGCTTTCTGGAAGGCACGGACAAGAAGGACGAGGTGCTGGTGATTTCGGCCCATTACGACCACCTGGGCGTGAAGCACGACACGATTTACAACGGGGCCGACGACGACGGTTCGGGCACGGTGGGCGTGCTGGCGCTGGCCCGGGCATTTGCGCAGGCCAAGAAGGACGGGCACGGGCCGCGCCGTAGCATCCTGTTTGTGCTCATGACGGGCGAGGAAGAGGGCCTGTTTGGCTCGGAATACTACACGGCGCACCCGGTGCTGCCGCTGGCCAGCACTATCGCCGACCTCAACATTGACATGGTGGGCCGTACCGACCGCAAGCACAGCGCCAAGCGGCATTTCGTGTGTTTGGTGGGGTCCGATAAGCTGTCGTCGGAGCTGCACGCCATCAGCGAGGCGGCCAACCGCGACTACACGCACCTCGAGCTGGACTACCGCTACAACGTGCCCGGCGAGCCCGAGCACATCTACTACCGCTCCGACCACTACAACTTTGCGCGGCGCAACATCCCGGTCATTTTTTACACCACCGGCGAGCACGCCGACTACCACCGCGCCACCGACGACGTGGAGAAAATAGAATTCGATAAATTGGCTGAACGCGCCCGGCTGGTGTTTCATACCGCCTGGGTGCTGGCCAACCGCGAGCAACGTATCGTGGTTGATTCCCATAAGCCCTGATTTGCCATGACCATTGCCACCAAAGCCGGCCAGTTTCAGCTCGATGCCGAGCGCAAAGCCTTTGACCGCGAGCACCGCCGCAAAATCCGCTTCAACATCGGCAAGTACGATGCGGCCGTGAGCGCCGGCCTCAAGCTCTACGATGAGCACGAGCTGGCCCGCGACCGCGGCGCCTACCTCAAAGCCACTGTGCTGGAAAAGCTCGACGAGTACCTGCTGCAGTTCGAGGCGGCTTTCACGGCGCGGGGCGGGCGCGTGGTGTGGGCGCGCGACGCGGCTGAGGCGCTGGCCGAAATCGGCCAGCTGACCAAGGCCCGTGCCACCAAAACCGTGGTGAAGGCCAAGAGCATGACCACCGAGGAAATCCACCTGAACAAGTACCTCGGCACGCAGGGCATCGAGTCGGTGGAGACGGACCTGGGCGAGTACATCGTGCAGCTGAACGGCGAGCGGCCCTACCACATTGTGACGCCCGCCATGCACCTGAGCAAGGCCGACATCAACGACATCTTCGTGAAGCACCTCGGTACTGAACCCACCGACGACGCCCAGAAGCTCGTGCTCACGGCCCGCCACCTGCTACGCGACAAGTACACCAGCGCCGAGGTGGGCGTGACGGGCGGCAACTTCCTCATTGCCAAAGAAGGCGCCATTGCTGTGACTGAGAACGAAGGCAACGCCCGCCTCTCGGCCACCTTCCCGAAGCTGCACATTGCGGTGGTGGGCATCGAGAAAGTTATTCCGCAGCTCACGGATTTGGACCTGTTCTGGCCGCTGCTCAGCACCAGCGGCACGGGCCAGCAGGTGACGGTGTACAACACCGTGTACTTCGGCCCGCGCCAGCCCGACGAGGTGGACGGCCCCGAGGAAATGGTGGTGATACTGCTCGACAACGGCCGCACCAACCTGCTGGCCCAGCCCGACAAGCGCGCCGCCCTGCGCTGCATCCGCTGCGGGGCCTGCCTGAACGTGTGCCCGGTGTACAAGAACATCGGCGGCCACACCTACGAAACCACCTACTCCGGCCCCATCGGCTCGGTCATCAGCCCGCACCTGAGCGGCCTGCCCGAACACCAGCACCTGAGCTACGCCAGCAGCCTGTGCGGCGCCTGCACCACGGTGTGCCCGGTGCGCATTCCGCTGCACAGCCTGCTCCTGCTCAACCGCAAGCAGGCCGTGGAGGAAGGCAACGCGCCCACCGAGGAGAAGCTCGCCATTGGCCTATGGAAGTGGAGCATGCAGCACCGCTGGGCGCTGGATGTGCTGCCGGCTAAGGTGAAAGACTGGAGCCTGGGCCGCCTGCTGGGCCAGGTGGGCTGGAGCAAGCGCCGCGAAAGCCTGCACATCGGCGGGCCTTCGTTCAGGGAGCTGTGGAAGGCGCGGGCGCGCCAGCGTTAGGCCAGGCAAAACGCTGGGTATTCGGCTTTTCGGGGCCGGCGGCCGTATCAGGGTTTTTCGCTGCTTATGCATCCGTACTTGTTGGTTGCCCTCCGCATCGTTGCCGGCCTGGGCGGTGTGGCTTTGGTTATCACCACATTGTCGGCGGCCATTCGCTCGTTTGTGCTGCCGCGCAACGAGGTGGTGCGTCTGAATGTGTGGGTGTTCATGGGCATCCGCACGGTGTTCGACCTGGTGGCCCGGCTGGCCAACTCCTACGAGCGGCGCGACCGCATCATGGCCCACTACGCCCCCGTGGCGCTGGTGGCGCTGCCCGTGTGCTGGGAGGCGCTGGTGAGCCTGGGCTATACCGGCATGTACTGGGCCGTGGGCGAAGGCAGCCTGCAACACTGCTATCAGCTGAGTGGCAGCTCGTTGCTCACGCTGGGCACCATCGATGATTTCAGCTTTGTGGGCGGTGTGCTCACCTACTCCGAGGCCACGCTGGGGCTGCTGCTGCTCACGCTGCTACTCTCCTACCTGCCCACCATCTACCAGGCGTTTTCGCGGCGCGAAGCCACGGTGGCACTGCTGGAGCTGCGGGCCGGCACGCCCCCCACGGCTGCCTGCCTGCTGGGCTGGCTGAACCACGACGGCTCGGTGCAGAACGACGACCAGCAATGGGCCGAATGGGAGCGGTGGTTTGTCGAAATCGAAGAAAGCCACACCTCGCTGCCGGTGCTCTCGTTCTTCCGCTCGCCGCAGCCGGGCCGCTCCTGGATAACGGCCGGCGGGCTGATTCTCGACACCGCCGCGCTGCTCTTTGCCGCCGTCGATGGCCCGCGGCCGCGCCAGGCCCAAATCACCTTCAAAGCCGGCTGCCTGGCATTGAACCGGGTATACCGCTTTTTCGACGTGAAGGCCGGGTCCGACCCCGTCAGCCTGTCGCCCGAGAGCGACGTGCCCGCGCCCGGCCGCGCCGACTTCGACGAGGCCTGCCGGATACTGGCCGACAAGGGCCTGAAAATTTGCGAAGACCGGGAGGCCGCCTGGCAGCAGTACCGGGAGCTGCGCAGCCGCTACGCCGTAGCGCTGCAGTTTCTGAGCCGCCTGCTGATGGCCCCGGGCCAGCCGGCAACTTCAGCAAAATAGTCTTCTCTTGTTCCCGCAGCCACCACTAATCGGCGCACTACGCAAGCCGGCGGCTGCACTATTCCTGCAATATTCAAGCATTGCAAAACCGCTGAAAACGGCCCGAATCAGGGTTTCAGTGGGATTTATTCGCAAGCGCTGAAAATATTATTGCTTTTGCGCCGCGTGCTTCTATTTGGCAGGTGCCATTAATCAGTAACTTACACCGCCATCCGACTCTTCGCGCCTTCGCGTGACGCCGGATGGTTTTTGGTTTTCATTTCACCCATTTTTCTCACCCTTTTTCCTCCCTCTATTTCCTAACTTCTATGCACACATCATTTTTAAGAAACCGGCTGGGCCGGTGGCTGGCGGTGTTGCTACTGCTGGTGGGGGCCACTGCGGCCCGCGCCCAGACGCTCATCAACGAAAATTTTGAAGGCGGCAATTCCTTCACCCTCGTGAACGGTGCGGCCACCAATGCCTGGGTAGTAGGCGCTGCGGCCGGCAACGGCCCCACCACTACCGGCGCCAAAGCCGCCTACATCAGCAACGATGGGGGCACGACGCACGCCTACACCACCACCGCCATTTCGGTGGTGCACATGTACCAGGATGTGACGTTCCCGGCCGGCCAAACCATTATTCAGCTTGGGCTGGACTGGCGAGGACTGGGCGAGTCGAGCACGACCTACGACGACCTGCAGCTTTTCCTAGTGCCGACCACGGTAACCCCTGCGGCCTCCAACTCGGGCGCCCTGAGTGCAAACAGCCGCCTGCAGAACTCGGGCTACACGCCCTTTGCCACCCTGACCGGCCAGACGGCCTACTCCCGGAGCACCATCACGATTCCGGCTAGCGCGGCCGGCACCACCCAGCGTTTGGTAATGCAGTGGTACAACGACGCTTCGGGCGGCACCAACCCGCCCGCGGCCGTCGACAACGTGGTGCTGACTGCGGCGGCGGCCGTGCCCTTGTGCGGCACCAAATCGGTGGGCCCCACCGGCGACTACGCGTCGCTCACGGCGGCTTTTGCCGCCGTGAACCTGAACGGCGTGTGCGGCCCGCTGGTGCTGGAGCTGCAAAGCAGCTATGTGAGCACGGGCGAAACCTTCCCGCTGACGTACACCTACGCGGGCGGCAGCGCCACCAATACCGTGACGGTGCGCCCGGCCGCCGGCGCCACGGGCCTGAGCATTTCGGGCTCGTCCACATCGTCTATCCTCAGCCTGAGCGGTGGCAAATACTTTGTGCTGGATGGCCGCCCCGGCGGCTCGGGCAGCACCGTGAGCGGCGCCGCCACTGCCACCGACCTGCTGGTAGCCAACACCAACACCAGCGGCATCGTCCTGAACCTGACCAATGACGCTACCAACAGCGCGGTGCAGCACTGCCAGCTGAAGGGCGTGGGCACCTCGTCGTCGTATCCGGTGGTGAACTTCAACAGCACGGCCACGGCGGGCAACAGCAACAACACCGTGCAGAACAACGCCCTGGGCAGCGGAGCCAGCCCGGCGGCCGTGCTGGTTTACTCGGGCAGCTCGCTGAATGCAACCAATACGGTGCTCAACAATACCCTGGCCGACTTCTACAACGCCTCCAACACCAGCTACGGCGTATACCTAAGCAGCGCCGGCAACAACTGGACCATCAGCGGCAACAGCTTTTACCAGACGGCCAGCCGCACAGCGGTGGCCCTGACGAACTACGGTATTTACGTGGTGAGCGGCGGCGGACATACCATTGCCAACAACGCCATTGGTGGCGCGGCGGCCGCCACCATTTCCACCACCGGGCCGGCAACGCTGTCGGGCACCTGGACGGTTGGCGCGGCGGCATTTGCCTACCGCTTCGTGGGCATCTACGTGTCGGGCAGCACCACGGCCTGCACCGTGCAGAACAACACCATCGGCAATATGAGCTGGTACTCGAGCAGCGGTGCCACCACCGCACCGGGCGTGTGGGGCGGCATCTACCTGCTCAGCAACGCCAACGTGCAGGGCAACACCGTGGGCAACGGCGTAACGGTGACGTCGACCACCAGCGGCGGCATCAGCTACGGCATCGTCAGCTCGACGGGGCCGACCACGCTCAATATCAACGGCAACACCGTAGCGGGCCTGACCGGCGCGGGCTCGGCCACCACCATTGCGCACAGCGTGGCGGGCATTCAGACGCAGGCTACTACCAACAACGTGTACCAGAACAAGGTGTACGGCTTGGTGGCCGGCAACGCGGGGGTATCGACGGGCATTCTGGCCCTGGCCGGCACCACCACCACCATCTACAATAACCTGATTGGCAACCTCACGGCCCCGGCCTCGACCAGCCTGACGGCGGTGGCCGGCCTCAGCGTAGGGGGTGGCACCACGATGAATGCCTACTACAACAGCATTTACCTGAGCGCCAGCAGCACCGGCGCCACGTTTGGCACTTCGGGCATTTACCTGAACTCGACCACGGCCACGCTCGACGCCCGCAACAACATTGTGGTGAACAAGAGCACCGCGGCGGGCACCGGCGGCTACACCGCCGCCCTGCGCCGCGTGAGCGGCACGGCGGCCACGGCACCGGCCAACCTGGCCACCACCACCAACAACAACCTCTACTACGCCGGCACGCCTTCGGCCACCAACCTGATTTACGTGGAGGGCACCACCACGGCCACCAACGCCCAGCAGACGCTGGCCGCCTACAAAGCCTTCGTGGCCCCGCGCGAGAGCAGCTCGGTGACGGAGGATGCGCCCTTCCTGAGCACGACCGGTACCGATGCGACCTTCCTGCACATCAACCCGGCCGTGGCCACTCAGGTGGAAAGCGGCGGTGCGCCCGTGAGCGGCATCACCACCGACTACGACGGCGACGCGCGCAACGCCACCACGCCCGACATCGGGGCCGATGAAGGCAGCTTCCTGGTGAATGACCAGACGCCACCCAGCATTACCTATACGGCGCTGGGCAACACCAGCAGCACCGGCAGCCGCACGCTCACCGTCACCATTATCGACCCCAGCGGGGTGGCCACGGGCACGGGGGCACCGCTGCTCTACTACCGGGTGGGCACCAGCGGCGCCTACACCAGCGTAGCCGCCACGAGCGTGAGCGGCAGTACCTACACCTTCACACTGCCGGGGGCAGCTGCGGGCAGCACTGTGCAGTATTACGTAGCGGCACAGGATGCCAGCCCCAGCAACAACGCGGGCACCAGCCCCGTTGGCGGCAGCGGCAGCAACCCGCCCGGCAGCACGGCCCCGGCCACGCCCAACTCGTACCAGGTGCTGACCACGCTGAGCGGCACGTACTACGTGACGGCTACCGTGGGCTCGTCGCCGAACCCGGCTAAGGAGTTTGTAAGCCTCACGGCCGCAGTTAATGCCTACAACACCAACGGCCTGGCCGGCGCCGTGACGTTTGTGCTGCTCGATGCCAGCTACAGCACCGCCGAAACCTTCCCGCTGGTTCTCAACGCCAACATCGATGCCAGCGCTACCAACACGCTCACCATCAAGCCCGGCGCAGGCGCAAGCCCGGTAGTTTCGGGCAGCGTGGCCTCGGGTGCGGTGCTCAAGCTCAACGGTGCCGACTACGTCATCATCGACGGCTCGAACGCGGGCACCACCAGCCAGAACCTGACCATCACCAACACCAGCGCCACGGGCACCGGCAACGCCGTGCTGTGGCTGGCGGCCGCTTCGGCCACCGACGGTGCCACCAACAACGTGGTGAAGAACACCATCGTCACGGGCAACTCGTCCACGGGCTTCCCGCAGTTCACGGTGTTCGTGGGCGGCGGCGGCGTGGGCGTGACGGCGCCCACCACCAGCACGCCGGCAGCCAACTCCAGCAACACGCTGCAGAACAACCTCATCACCAAAGGCTTCTACGGCGTATTTGTATTCGGCGTATCGGCCACCGTGCTCGACCAGAACAACCAGCTCATTGGCAACCAGATTGGCCAGAGCGCGAGCGGGTCGGGCTTCGGGGTGGAAGGCGTGCGGGCCATCTACCAGCAGAACCTGCTGGTGCAGGCCAACGAAATTCAGAATGTGGTTGACGCCACGACCGCCAGCCACTACGGCTTGCGCCTGGCCAACACGGTGGGCGCGGTAGTGACCCGCAACTCGGTGCACAACGTGCAGTCGAACAGCACTACCTCGGGCAACGTGGGCTACGGCATCTCGCTGTCGAACACCACCAACAACACCAGCGCCAGCGCCAGCAGCAACACCGTTAGCAACAACCTGGTGTACAACATTGCGGCCCCGCTGGCCAGCACCAGCTCCAACCCCAACGTGCTGGGCATTGCCAACACGGGCGGCTACGGCGACCGGATTCTGTTCAACACCATTTTGCTGAACGCGCCCCAGACGGCCGGCACCGGCTACTCGGCCGCCATTTCCAACGGCGACTCGCAGTTTGCCACGGCCTCGTCGGCGCTGGATGTGCGCAACAACATCATCGCCATCACGGCCAACGTGACCACGGCGGCGAAGTACTTCGGCTTCTACACGTCGGCGGCCAACGTGACGGGCTCGACGCTCGACTACAACGACTACTACCTGGCCGGCTCGGGCAGCGCTACCTTCTTCGTGGGCAACCTCAACGGCACCAGCCTGAACAGCTCGGCCACGTTGGCCGCCTGGCAGACGGCCACCGGCCAGGAAGCCAACTCCAAGTCGGTTGACCCGCAGTTTGCCCAAACCACCACCGTTCCCTTCAACCTGACGCCGGCGAGTGTTACCTTGAACAGTGCCGGTACGCCCATCAGCGGCATCACGACCGACTACGCCGGCGTTACGCGCAGCAACCCGCCCGATATCGGCGCCATTGAGTTTACGCCCCCGGCCTGCCAGGCCGTGACCGCCTTAGCCTTCGGCAGCATCACGTCGACCTCGGCCAGCATCACGTTTACCGCCCCCACGGGCGGCGCGGGCGCCAACAGCTACACCGTGACGTACACGCCGGCCGGTGGCACCGCCACCACCGTGACGCCCAACCCCACGGCCTCGCCGGTAGCCCTCACGGGCCTCACGCCCAGCACGAACTACACCGTGACGGTGACCACAAACTGCACGGGTGCGACTTCGCCCAGCGCCACGGGCACCTTCCGCACGGCCTGCGCACCGCCCACCTACGCCACGCTGCCGGCCACGGAGGGCTTCGAAAACACTTGGCTGAGCCGCTGCGACACCCGCG
>NZ_BAAGZM010000065.1:0-13037 GCF_054778495.1 Hymenobacter agri | reverse complement strand
GCCCGCGCCGCCGGGGCGGCAGCAGCCATGAGCAGTGCCAGGGCCGCCACCCGGCCGCCCTGCAAACAGGAGTAAAAAGAATTCATCGGGAAAGGGAAAGAGGAAAAGGCCCCCATTGGGCCCGGCAGCCACCCGCTGCACTGGCCAAAGATACCGCCGCCATTGTACCACACCACGCCGTCTGGCCAGCTACTTTCCAGCCCGTCTTACCCCAAAAACCAACAACGCCCCGACCTTGCGGCCGGGGCGTCTTTATTTTCAGCAGCTAAGTCAGCTTAGTCAACCAGCACGGCGCGGCCGCTTTCCACATCCTGCTCTACCGATTTGTACTTCACGTCGCGCACCACACGGCCGTCCATATACTGCACGCTCACCTTGTCGTTGCGGTTGGCCACTTTCTGGCTGCGCGCGGGCATCTGCTTCTCGGCAGGCTGGTCCTGCGGGCCCATGTCTTCGGGACCGGCGCCGGGCGAGTCGAGCATCGACTCGTGCTCCACGGTGAAGTTGGTTTGCTGCTCCTCATCTTCGAGGTAGTAGTCGGGCTCGTCGTTGGTGCCCACCATGCTGGTGTTCACCGGCACGTCGGCGTGGAAGAGGAAGGTCGTGGTTTCCTCGTTCACCTTGGCAATCATGCGCTTGAACAGCTCGAAGCTCTCGAACTTGTACACCAGCAGCGGGTCTTTCTGCTCGTACACCGCGTTTTGCACCACCTGCTTCAGGTCGTCCATCTGGCGCAGGTGCTGGGTCCAGGCCGTGTCAATCACGCTCAGCACCACCACTTTCTCCATCTGGCGCAGAATGTCATGGCCGTTGCTGGCCTGGGCGCGCTTCAGGTTGGCAATGGCCTGCACCTGCTTTTTGCCATCGGTGAAGGGCACGGCGATGTTCTCGTAGGGCGCATTCTGGCTCAGCAGGTCGTTGATGAGCGGCATGGCGTTGCTGGCGATGTGCTCGTTCTTGCTCTGGAAGTAGCCCAGGGCCTCGTCGTACAGCTTTTGCGTGAGGGCCGGTAGCGGCAGGCTGCTCATTTCCTGGGCCGTGATGTAGGTATCGTAGCCAAACACTTTGATGATGTTCAACTTGAAATCCTCGTAGTCGCCCGTGATTTTGTGGCCGTTGGCGATGTCCTCGCTCACGTCGTAAATCATGTTCAGGATATCCACCTCCATGCGGTCGCCGTGCAGGGCGTTGCGGCGGCGCTTGTACACTACCTCGCGCTGGGCGTTCATCACGTCATCGTACTCCAGCAGACGCTTGCGGGTGCCGAAGTTGTTTTCCTCCACCTTCTTCTGGGCGCGCTCGATGGAGTTGGTAATCATCGAGTGCTGAATTACTTCGCCCTCTTCCATGCCCATGCGGTCCATCAGCTTGGCAATGCGGTCCGAGCCGAACAGGCGCATCAGGTTATCCTCTAAGCTCACAAAGAACTGCGAGGTGCCCGGGTCGCCCTGGCGGCCGGCGCGGCCCCGCAGCTGGCGGTCGACGCGGCGGCTTTCGTGGCGCTCCGTGCCGATGATGGCCAGACCACCCGCCTCGCGCGAAGTCTCGCGCAGCTTGATGTCGGTACCACGGCCGGCCATGTTGGTGGCGATGGTTACGGTGCCGGGGTAGCCGGCGGCGGCCACAATCTCGGCCTCGCGCTGGTTCTGCTTGGCGTTCAGCACTTGGTGCGGGATGCCGCGCAGCTTCAGCATGCGGCTCATCAGCTCCGAGATTTCCACCGAAGTGGTACCCACCAGCACCGGGCGGCCGGCTTCCACCAGCTTCTGGATTTCGAGGGCCACGGCGTTGTATTTCTCGCGCACTGTCTTGTACACCTGGTCATCCGAGTCCTTCCGGGCAATGCCGCGGTTGGTCGGAATCACCACTACGTCAAGCTTATAGATTTCCCAGAACTCGCCGGCTTCGGTTTCGGCCGTGCCGGTCATGCCGCACAGCTTGTGGTACATGCGGAAGTAGTTCTGCAGCGTCACGGTGGCGTAGGTCTGCGTGGCGTCTTCCACGCGCACGTTTTCCTTGGCCTCAATGGCCTGGTGCAGGCCATCGGAGTAGCGGCGGCCTTCCATCACGCGGCCGGTCTGTTCGTCCACAATCTTCACCTTGCCGTCGTCGGTCAGGATGTACTGGTCATCCTTCTCGAACAGCGTGTAGGCCTTCAGCAGCTGGTTCACGGTGTGCACCCGCTCCGATTTCTCGTTGTAGTCGCTCATCAGCTTGTCTTTCTGCTGGAGCTTCTCCTCGGCCGAGAGGGCGTTGTTTTTCTCGATGTCGGCAATGGCCATGCCGATGTCGGGCATGATGAACAGCTTGGGGTCTTCGCCCTGCGCCGTAATCAAATCCAGGCCTTTTTCGGTCAGCTCAATCTGGTTGTTCTTCTCGTCGATGGTGAAGAACAGCGGCTCGTCGGCCTTGGGCATCTGGCGCGAGTTGTCGGCCAGGTAATGGTTTTCGGTAGCCTGCAGCACCGCCCGGATGCCGGGCTCGGAGAGGTACTTGATGAGCGGCTTGCTCTTGGGCAGGCCGCGGTGGGCGCGGAACAGCATCAGGCCGCCCTCGCCGTTTTTGTCGCCGGGCTCCACGCCGGTTTTGCCGGCGGCAATCTGCTTGCGGGCTTCCACCAGGTAGGCCTGCACCACTTTCTTCTGCTCATCCACGAGGCGCTGAATGCGCGGCTTGAGCTGGTAGAACTCGTGCACGTCGCCGCGCGGCACCGGGCCCGAGATGATGAGCGGCGTCCGCGCATCGTCAATCAGCACGGAGTCCACTTCGTCAACCATCGCGAAGTGGTGCTTGCGCTGCACCAGCTCCTCGGGGTCGCGCGCCATGTTATCGCGCAGGTAGTCGAAGCCGAATTCGTTGTTGGTGCCGTAGGTGATGTCGGCCTGGTAGGCGGCGCGGCGTTCCGGCGTGTTGGGCTGGTGCTTGTCGATGCAGTCCACCGTAATGCCGTGGAACTCGAACAGCGGCGCGTTCCACTCCGAGTCACGCTTGGCAAGGTAGTCGTTCACCGTCACCAAGTGCACTCCGCGCTTCGAGAGCGCATTCAGGAACGAGGGCAGGGTCGACACGAGGGTTTTGCCTTCGCCGGTGGCCATTTCCGCGATTTTGCCCATGTGCAGCACGGTGCCGCCCATCAGCTGCACGTCGTAGTGCACCATGTCCCAAGTGATTTCGGCCCCGGCGGCCGTCCACTTGTTGCTCCAGATAGCCTGGTCGCCCACAATCTGGCAGTTGGGGTGCGTAGCGGCGTACTCGCGGTCGCGGGCGTTGGCCGTTACTACGAGCTGGCCGTTTTCGGTGTAGCGGCGGGCCGTGTCCTTCACAATGGCAAAGGCGGCGGGCAGCACTTCCAGCAGCACAGCTTCGAGGTCTTTGTTGCGCTGCTTTTCCAGCGCGTCAATCTGCTCGAAAATGGCTTCTTTGGCCGCCACGTCTAGTTGGGGCTGCGACTCAATCTGCTGGTGCAGGCCGCCAATCTGGCCGTCGAGGCCAGCGAGGCGCTCGGCAATGCGGGCGCGCACGGCGTCGGTCTGGGCGCGCAGCTGGTCATCGGTGAGGCCGGCCAGTTTGGCATATTCGGCATTAATCAGCGCCACGTAGGGCGTGATTTCCTTTAAATCACGCTCCGACTTGGAGCCGAATATTTTGGCGACGGTCTTGCCTAGGAAGTCAAACATCAGGTAGTATTTATAGCGAAATGCGCTTGCGCACACCCCAAATTTACGGAGGCTTCCGCGAAAACCGTCCCAAAACCAAAAGCCCCGCCAAATTGGCGGGGCTTTCCAGGTATCGAACAACACAGAACGTCATGCCAAGAGTAGCAAATCAGCACGACGGTCTGCTATTGTTCGTGCAGGCTTTCTGCTACTCCGGCTGCGGCGAGCGGCTCACCAGCTTCTCCACCAGTGCCGAGCTGCCCGAGATGGCCGGCAACACGGGCTTGGCGGCGTTTTCCTTTTCCGTCAGCTTTTTGTACAGCGTTAGGGCCTGGGCCACTACCTGGTCCATGTTGTAGTACTTATAGGTAGCCAGACGACCTACGAAGTGCACGCCCGGCGTTTCGTCGGCCAGCTTCTTGTACTTGTTGTACAGCTCGGCGTTTTCGGGCATCGGGATGGGGTAATACGGGTCGCCCTCGGCCTGTGGGTATTCGTACACGATGGCCGTTTTGGGGTGGTCCTGGCCGGTGAGGGCCTTGAACTCGGTGATGCGCGTGTAGGGGTGCTCGTTGGGGTAGTTCACCACCGGCGCGGCCAGGTGCTTTTCTTTATTCAGCGTTTCGTGCTTGAATTCCAGCGAGCGGTAGGGCAGCTTGCCGAATTTGAAATCGAAATACTCATCCACGGGGCCTGTAAAAATCATTTCCCGGAAGGGGATGAAGTCCATAATTTCGTGGTAGTCCGTATTCAGCATCACCTTGATATTCGGGTGATTGAGCATGTTCTCAAACATCCGGGTGTAGCCGTGCAGGGGCATGGCCTGGTAGGTATCGGTGAAGTAGCGGTCGTCGCGGTTGGTGCGGGTAGGCACGCGCGAGGTCACCGATTTGTCGAGCTGCGAGGGGTCGAGGCCCCACTGCTTGTTGGTGTAGTTCTTGAAGAACTTGTTGTAGAGCTCGCGGCCCACTTTGCTCACCACCACGTCTTCCGACGTACGGATGACATCAACCGGCTCGGCCACCGAGGCGAAGAATTCTTCTACCTCGAAGCTGGTCAGGCTCAGGCCGTAGAGCTTGTTAATAGTATCGAGGTTGATGGGCATTGGCACGTGCTGGCCATCCACGGAGGCGAGCACGCGGTGCTCGTAGGGGCGCCAGTCGGTGAAGTTGCCGAGGTAGTCGAACACGTCTTTCGAGTTAGTGTGAAAGATGTGCGGGCCGTATTTGTGCACCAGAATGCCATCCTCGTTGTAATGGTCGTAAGCGTTGCCGGCAATGTGGCTGCGCTTGTCGACTACGAGAACTTTTTTGTTGCTGCGGGTGGCCAGCCGCTCGGCCAGCACGCTGCCGGCGAAACCGGCCCCAACGATGAGATAGTCAAACATGGTGCGGAAGTATGGATGTGCGTAAGGAAGAGACAAATGCGAATAAGTGGGAGGCAGGAACTAGCGGGCCGGCACGGCGGGCGGCAGCGCTACTTCCGAAACTTTAGTGGCCACCAGCGGCTCGTGGGCCTGGGTGGTAGTGGCCGCGTCGGGCGTTTTGGCGGCGAGGCGGGCCTGCATCAGGTCCACCATCTGCTGCCAGGTCTGGTCCCACGAGATGGTGGCCAGGTAGTCATCGGTGCGCTGGCGCCAGTCGGCATCGTCGCGCTGGGTGAGGGCTTTTTCGATGGCGCGGCCGAAATCGGCGGCGTTGTCGGCAATCTGGACGAGGTTGAGGTCGCCATAGGGGCGCACCACGTCGCGGATGGGGGTGCTCACCACGGGGTTGCCGGCGGCGAGGTACTCGGGGGTTTTGGTGGGCGAGATAAACTTGGTGCTTTCGTTGTCAGCAAACAAAAGCGTCGCCACATCCCAACCATTCAGGTAGGCGGGTAGTTCCTTGTAATCTTTGCCGCCGAGGTAATGCACGTTGGCCGTGCGGGGCAGCGTGGCAGGGTCAATCTTCACCACCGGCCCAATGATGACAAATTGCCATTCCGGATGATTCTGCGACAGCTCGCGTAGCAGCTCAATATCAAGCCGCTCATCGACCACGCCGAAGAAGCCGATGCGCGGGTGCGGAATGGCGGCCTGGTCGGCGGGCTCGGCCATCGGGCCGCGGGCCTGGCCGAAGTGGGCCTTGTCGATGCTGCTGGGGAAGGGGTGCGCGTCGGGATGCTGCTCGCGCTTGGCCTCGTAGAGCGTGTGGCCGCCGGTGAACACCAGGTCGGCTTTAGTAAACAGCTCCAACTCGCGCTTTTTGAGCTCGGGCGGGGCAAATTTGAAGGCGGCCAGCTCGTCCATGCAGTCGTACACGGTGAGCTTGGGCGCAAACTGGCGCGACTTGCCCAGCGCCATCGGCGTGTAGTACCAGAACACGTAGTTCGTGACGCCCTGCTCGCTGAAATAGTGGCTCAGCACCTCGAATTGGGCTTGGTCGGCGGCCATTTCGTCGGCGCGCAGGCGCTGGGGCAGGTGCACCACCACCACTTTCACGCCGTTGTCGCGGTTTTTAATCTCAACGTGCGGCTCGATGAGGTCGTCGTTGTGGTAAAAGGCATCTTCGACGTAGAACACCCGGCCCTGCTGCGCAAAGCGCGACATGAGGTGCTGCGGGCGCTGCCACACAAAATCCCAGTGTAGGTGCGCGAAACACACCAGGTCGGGCAAGGTATAAGGAGTAGTGGGTTCGGCGGCTGAATCGCTGGGCCGGGCAGCGGTGGCAGAGGCGCGCAAGGGCGCATCCACCGTCGAAGAAGGGGGCATGAAAACGAGCAGGAAAAAGGGGTTTCGCACCGCACCAAAGGAGCATACTCCTTACCCGGCTGGGACGCTTGCTATCCTATACGCAGCCTGTCGGCTAAAGGATATAGCCCAGCTTAGCCCGCTACGTATTCACCAAGACTTCACTTAATCAGGTAGATATACGGGCAATTACATACTCATATTACTTTTTCGGCCTGCAGCAGGCACTGCCATTCCACGGCATCGGTCCAGCCGCCGGGGGTGCGTAGCCACTGCTGCCGGGTGCCCACCCGTCGGAAGCCCACCGCCTGAAAAAGCCTCATGCTCGCCGAGTTATCGGCAGCCACGGTTGCATAAATCTGGTGCAGGCGCAATACGGTTTGGGCGTGTTTTTTCAGGAGTTCCAAGGCTTGGCGGGCGTAGCCACGGCGGCGCTTAGTGCCCAGAATGGTGATGCCTACCCCGGCCCGCTGGTGCAGTGGGTCGTAGTCGAACAGGTCGACGACGCCCACGGCCGGGCTGCCAATATCAGTAGTAATCACGAGCCGCAATTGGCGCACTACGTAGAAATCAGCGGTGGCGTGCTCAAGATATTCGCGCAGGGCGTGGCGCGACACCGGCGCGAGCGTATCGGACACGCCCCAAATGGATGGGTCGTTTTCGAGGGCGTAGAGGAATTCGAGGTCGTCGGGTTCGAGGGCGCGCAGGTGCATGGGGTAAAAGTATTGTGCGCGGGCAGCACCTGCTTTTGCTTGCGTAAAGGCAGGCTTGTCGAAAATTTTTATCTCTATATAAGTTACTGATTTTTATAGCAAAATATTTATCACACAACCCATAATCAACAAATTGGTGAAAATAAATTGTACACAATCAAACATCGCACAACCATTACCAGTTTATCCACTCGAAACCGCATGACAACCTCCCCCACCCCATCCGCCGAAAACTCGCTGCTGAAGCTGGAAAGCCAGATTTGCTTCCCGGTGTATGCCGTGTCGCGTCTCATCACCAAGGCATATCAGCCGCTGCTGCAGGCCCTCGACCTGACGTACCCGCAGTACCTCGTGTTTCTGCTGCTGTGGGAGCACCAAGAACTCACGGTGAAGGAGCTGGGCGAAAAGCTGCTGCTCGACTCGGGCACGCTCACGCCGCTGCTCAAGCGCATGGAGCAGAAGCAGTGGCTAAGCCGCCGCCGCGACCCGCGCGACGAACGCTCGGTCATCATTACGCTGCTGCCGGCCGGGCGAGCCTTGGAGGCCCAGGCCCAGCAGATTCCGCTGCAGATGCTCGACAAGATGCAAATGTCGGAGGCCGAAATAGTTGCCCTGCGCGGCCATCTCACGCATTTACTTACCCAGCTGGCTTAGCGGCCGGCATTTACTTTTTTTCTTTCAAGTCCGATGAAAATCGAAAAAATCTTCACTGCCCAGGCCCTTGCCAAAGGCGGCCGCGATGGCCACGTTTCTTCCAACAACAACGTGCTCGACCTCACGCTGAGCACGCCAAAAGAAATGGGCGGCCCTGGCAAAGCCGGCGCTACCAACCCCGAGCAGCTGTTTGCCGCCGGCTATGCCGCTTGCTTCGAGGGTGCGCTGGGTGTGGCCGCCCGCCAGGCCAAAGTGCGCCTCGAAAACGTGACGGTGGAAGCCCTCATCGGCTTCGGCAAGGCCGAGGACGGCGGCTTCGGCATCTCGGCCGACCTGCACGTGAACCTGCCCGGCATCGAGCAGAAGCAGGCCGAGGAGCTGGTGGAAGCTGCCCACGGCATCTGCCCCTACTCGCGTGCTACCCGCGGCAACATCGAGGTGAACCTCACCACCACGACCAACGCCTAAACCCTGGGCTAACCCCCTTTTCGAATGAGAGCCGTGCCGCGGCAAACCCGGCACGGCTCTTTTCGTTCTACAAGTATCTGATTATTTCGATTGCTATGAAAACGCAAGCCATTTTGCTGGCCAGCCGCCCCACGGGCGAGCCCACAGCCGCCCAGTTTCAATTCGAAACCCGCGAAACGCCCGCCCTCGCCGCCGGCCAGGTGCTGCTGAAAACGCGCTACGTGTCCGTCGACCCCTACATGCGCGGCCGCATGAGCGCCGCCAAGTCGTACGTGGCGCCGTTCGAGGTGGGCCAGCCCATTGCGGGCGGCGTAGTAGCCGAAGTAATTGAGAGCCAGAGCGAGGCCCTGCCCGTGGGCACCACGGTGGTGGGCAACCTGCCCTGGCAGGAATACAGCGTGGCCGATGCCAAAACACTGAACCCCGTGCCGGTGGACAAAGCGCCCGCCAGCTACTTCCTGGGGCTGCTGGGCATGCCCGGCCTCACGGCCTACTTCGGGCTGCTCGACATCTGCCAGCCCAAGGCCGGCGAAACGGTGGTGGTAAGCGGCGCGGCCGGCGCGGTGGGCCTGATTGTGGGCCAACTGGCCAAAATTCAGGGCTGCCGCGTGATTGGCACGGCGGGCTCGGATGAGAAAGTGGCCCACCTCAAAGCGCTGGGCTTCGATGAGGCCATCAATTACAAAACCACTCCCGACATTGCGAAAGCGCTGGCCGCCGCCGCGCCCAACGGCGTGGACTGCTACTTCGACAACGTGGGCGGGGCCATCACCGATGCCGTGTACGACCTGCTGAACAAGCACGCCCGCATTGCGCTCTGCGGCCAGATTTCGACCTACAACGCCACCGAAACGCCCGTGGGCCCGCGCCCCGAAGGCAAGCTCCTGAAGACCAGCACCAAGCTGCAGGGCTTCATCGTGAGCGACTACTACAGCCGCTGGCCCGAGGGCGTGGCCAAGCTCACCGAATGGTACGCTGCCGGCAAGCTGCAAGGCGAGGAAACCATTACCGAAGGCTTCGACCAGATTCCGGCCGCATTCCTGGGCCTGTTCAAAGGCGACAACACGGGCAAGGCCGTGGTGAAGGTGGCGTAAGCGCCGGAACCTCACCCCCGGCCCCTCTCCACAGGAGAGGGGAGCCTGACGAAGCCATTGGGCTGCTTTCCGGCTTTTTTATTCCTCTTTTTCTCCTCTGTCATGTCCTCCCCAAACCCCATCATCTGCGTGGCGGCGCACTTCACGGCGAAGGCCGGGCATGAAGAAACCGTGCGCCAGCTGTTGCAGCAAGCGGTGGCCGCCGTGCGGACCCACGAGCCCGGCAACCTGGTGTACACCGCGCATCAGGACCCGAAAGAGCCCACGCAGTTTTTCATCTACGAGCAGTACGCCGACCAGACGGCGCTCGAAGCGCACCGCGACTCGGCGCACTACCAGGAGCTGGTGGCCCGGCAAATCGGGCCGCTGCTGGCCGAGCGCGACGTGAAGTTTTACCAGCTGCTGAGCTAATGACGGCCCGCGCTGTTTTTTAATATTCCGCTTACCCTTAAATACCGAATACCATGAAAATTGCTATGATTCTGACCTCGCACGACCAACTCGGCAACACCGGCCACAAAACCGGTTTCTGGCTGGAGGAATTCGCTGCGCCCTATTACACCTTCCTCGATGCCGGCGCCGACATCACGCTGGCCTCGCCCGCCGGCGGCCAGCCGCCCCTCGACCCCAAAAGCGACGACCCCAGCGCCCAGACCGACGCCACCAAGCGCTTTAAGGCCGATGCCGCCGCCCAGAAAGCCCTGGCCAACACGGTGAAGCTCGACACCATCAAGGCCGAAAATTTTGATGCTGTGTTCTACCCCGGCGGCCACGGTCCGCTGTGGGATTTGGCCGAAGACAAAAAGTCGATTGACCTCATCGAAACCGCCTACGCAGCCGGCAAGCCAGTGGCGCTGGTGTGCCACGCCCCCGGCGTACTCCGCCACGTGAAAGCCGCCAACGGCGAGCCGCTGGTGAAAGGCAAATCGGTAGCCGGCTTCACCAATACCGAAGAAGAAGCCGTGCAGCTCACCAACGTGGTGCCCTTCCTGGTGGAGGACATGCTGAAGGAAAACGGCGGCAACTACTCGAAAGGCGCCGACTGGGCCCCTTACGTAGTTTCGGCCGGCAACCTGATTACGGGCCAGAACCCGGCTTCGTCGGAGAAAGCCGCCGAGGAGGTGTTGGCGATGCTGAAGAAGTAGGGCAATTGCCGAACAAACATAAAAAAGGCCTTCCGCAGCAACGGAAGGCCTTTTTTATGCTCAAAACCGGAGCTATACTTCGCCACCAAACACCCGCGTGGCGGGGCCACTCAGCCACACGTTGGTGAAGCCGCCATCGGGGCGTGGCTCGAAGCTTACTTCCAGCTCGCCGCCCATGGTTTGCAGGCGCACGGGCGAGGTGGCACCGCGCTGCGAGGCGGCCAGGGCCACGGCCGTGACGCCCGTGCCGCAGCTTAGCGTTTCGTTCTCCACGCCGCGCTCGTAGGTGCGTACGGGCCAGGCGTGGGCGGGGTCGGCGGGAATTTCCACGAAGTTGACGTTGGTGCCGGCGGGGTCGTAGGCTTGGTCGTGGCGAATGTCGTGGCCGGCACCGAACACGTCGAACTCGGCCAGTGTGGGGTGTTCTTCGGGGTCGAGGAAGTGGATGTGGTGGGGCGAGCCGGTGTGCAGAAACACGTCGCCCTCCTCCCCTACCTCGGCTTCGATGGGCGCGTTCACGTCAATCATTCGCAGGCGCACGGTGCCATCGGCCTCGATGCGGGCATCGTGGGGGCCATCGACGGCCAGGAAACGGGTTGCGGTGCCAATGAGGCCGAGGTGCTTGGCGAAGGCCACAGTGCAGCGCCCGCCGTTGCCGCACATGGAGCTGGGGCGGCCGTCGGCGTTGAAATACACCATCTCGAAGTCGAAATCGGGCTTGTTGCGCAGCAAAATCAGGCCATCGGCGCCGATGCCGAAGCGGCGGTCGCAGAGGCGGGCGATGAGCGGCTGGTCGGTTTCGTCGAAGGCGCGGGCACGGTCGTCAATCATCACGAAGTCGTTGCCGGTGCCCTGGTATTTATGGAATTGCATGAGTGGATAATTAGCGCACAAAAATAACACCGCACCAAGTAGAACCTTCTGCCTCGGCTGCACTCGGCATGACGTTCTTCTGGCCCATTCTCCCGCCTACCGGTGCTCCCGCTCATACGCCTGCCCGCGATACTTCATGCGCCGCTCCCAGTGCTTGCGCTTGGGCGCGATGCTGCCGCGCAGATGCTTTTCGATGACCAGGGCAGCCACGGGCGCGGCTTCGGTGGCGCCGAAACCGGCATTTTCGAGGTACACGGCGATGGCTATTTTGGGGTTATCGGCAGGAGCGAAACCGACGAAGGTGGCGTGGTCGTCGCCTTCGTCGTTTTGCACGGTGCCGGTTTTGCCGGCGATGGCAATGCCCACATCGGCCAAGTTGGAGGCGGCCGCCGTGCCGCCGCGCTGCACCACGGCCAGCATGCCGGGCACGAGGGCTTCGAAATTGGCGCTGTCGATGAGGGTATGGTGCTTTTCGGTAAAGCGCGCCAAGGGGCCATTTTCGCCAATGCTGCGCACGAAATGCGGGGTGTAGTACCAGCCCCGGTTGGCGATGATGGCCATCATATTCGCCATTTGCAGGCCGGTGAGATTGATTTCGCCCTGCCCCACGCTGAGCGAATAGATGGAGCGAAACTTCCAGTAGCGGGTGCGGCGGGCCTTGTCATAAAAGGCCGGCGTGGGCAGGAAACCGGCCTGCTCGCGGGGCAAATCGACGCCCAGCAGCGTGTCGAGCCCAAAGGACTTGGCGTAGTGCTGCCAGGCGGCCAGGTTGCGGTGGCGGGCGGTGGTGGTGTCGTTCACCAGGCTGTCGGGCACGTGCTCGATGAGCTTGCGCATCACCTGGTAGAAGTAGGGGTTGCAGCTGTATTGCAGGGCCATGCTCAGGTTGCGGGCCTGCGGGTGGTGGTGCACGCAGTTGATGAGCGACTGGTCGCAGCGGAAGCCGGTGGTGGGCTTGATGGCGCCGAGCTGCAAGGCCACGGCTGCATTCACGAGCTTGAACACCGAGCCGGGTGGGTTGGCCAGAATGGCGGCACGGTTGAGCAGGGGCATGTCCTCGTTCTCCAACAGTTTGTGGCGGGTGCCGGAACGGTCGGGCGCGGTGAGAACACCGGGCGCGAACGTAGGCGCCGACACGGCGGCCAGCACCTCGCCGGTGCGCGGGTCGAGGGCTACGAGGTAGCCTTTGCGGCCGGCCAGCAGCTTTTCGGCATAAGCCTGCAGGTTGGCATCAATGGTCAGGTGCAGGTCTTGGCCCTGCTGGAAAGCGGTATCGGGCGCCCACGTGCCGTGGGGCCGGCCCAACGTGTCCAGGAGCGGGTGCGCGTAGCCACGGTGGCCGTTGAGCAGGCCATTGTAGTAGGTTTCGACGCCGCCGTTGCGCAGGCGGTAAAACCGGCCGCGCCGGTAGCGTTGGGCCAGGCCCAGAAACGCCTGGGCGTTGGCGTAGGCGTAGCCCAGCACGGGCGCGCCGGTGCTGGTGGTGTAGCTGCGCAGGGTGCGCTGCTCCAGCTTCAGCATGGGCCAGTCTTTTTGGTTGTCCTGAATTTTTTTAGCTTCGGCGTTAGTCAACAGCAGTTTCACGCCGCCTTTGGGGCGGGCGCCTTCGTAGGGCAGGGCGGCTTCGATGCGGCGCCAGAGCAGGCTGTCGCGCCAGCCCACCAGGCTGCTGAGCTTGAGCGAATCGAGCGGCGGGCGCGTGG
>NZ_BAAGZM010000064.1:0-13038 GCF_054778495.1 Hymenobacter agri | reverse complement strand
CGCTCGTCATCGACGCAGGCACGGCCCTGAAATTTGACCTCGTGACGGCCGACGAAACCTACCACGGCGGCAGCATCGGGCCCGGGCTGGCCATGCGGCTGCGGGCGCTGCACGCCTTCACGGGGCGGTTGCCCCTGCTGGAACTGCCCGCGGCCGATGCAACGATTCCGCTGGTGGGCGACTCCACTACCGGGAGCATGCTGAGTGGCGTCGTGAACGGCATGGTGGCCGAAATCGAAGGCTTACTGGCTCAGTACCGGCAGCGGTACCCAGGTCTGGGAGTGGTGCTCACCGGGGGCGATGCCGCCTTTCTGGCTGCCCGGCTCCCGAAGTGTATCTTTGTTGTCCCCGAGCTGGTACTGCTCGGGCTAAATCGGATTTTAGCGTATCATGTTGACAAATAAAGTGGTGGATGGCCGGGTGCTGGGGATGCTTTTGGCGGGCCTGGCTACCGTTGCGGCCAGCGGCGCGCAGGCGCAGGGCCTGGGCAACTCGCCGTACTCGCGCATTGGCCTGGGCGAATACAACGCCAATACCGGCGGGGTACGCCAGATGGCCATGGGCGGCACGGGACTGGCTGCTCCCAACTCAGTGAATGTGAACGAGCTGAACCCGGCCCTGCTGTACTACACTGGCCGCACCACGTTCGAAGCCGGCTACACCGGGCAATACAAAACGGTGAAGAATGCGACGGCTTCGAGCCGCAGCGGGAGCGGCACGCTGGGCTATTTTGCCATGTCGGTTCCGCTGGCTTCGCGTTGGGGCGCGGCCGTAGGACTGAAGCCCCTGAGCGCGGTGGACTACGAGTCGAATATCATTCAGGACGTAACCGGCGAGCCCGGCTCAAAATCGCTGAAGCAATACAAAGGCACAGGCGGCGTTTCGGAGGCTTATTTTGGCCAGGGTGTGCGCCTCACGAAGGGCCTGACCGTGGGTTTCACCGCTTCGTACCTGTTTGGCACGGTTGACGAAACGGTGGGCACCACGGTACAGATTGTCAATAGTACCGACCCGCTGGTGAAATCGGTGGACCGCCAGCACACGCGCTACTCCGACTTTGCTTTTCGGGCCGGGGCACATTATCGCCAGAAGATTGTCAAGTCGCTGAACCTTAATCTGGGCGGGGCATACAGCTTTGGCCACTACCTGCGCGGCCAGCAGACGAACACGCAGGAGCGGGAAGACGCCGCTACCGGCTCCCTCAACAGCGCGCCGACGGTGGTGAACGATGGCCGCGGTAGTACCTACGTGCCCGGCCTGGCCCAGGCCGGCGTGAGCCTCGATAACGATAAAAACTGGAGCCTGAACCTTGATGTGTCCCGGCAGGAATGGTCGAAGTTTACGAGCTTCAATACCACGGGGCCAGCCCTGAGCAACACAATGCGCGTGGGCCTGGGAGGCGAAATTGCCCCCGACCCTGGCTCCGTGGAGCACTACTTCCAGCGGGTAACCTACCGCGCCGGCATTAGCATGGCGCAGCTGCCCTACCAGCCGGGCGGTAAAATGCTGTACGACCGGGCCGTGAGCTGGGGCTTTGCATTTCCGATGCCCACGGCCTCGGCCCTGGAATCGACTACGCTCAGCCTGAGCTTCATTTACGGGGTGCGCGGCAATACCGACATCGTGAGCAGCGGCGCCAGCAACGTGCAGGAAAGCTACATTCGGGGGCAGCTGGGTGTGACGCTGAATAACCGCTGGTTCATCAAGCGCCGGTTGCAATAACCGGTCAATCAAGTGCTTATCACCTGCATGCGCAGCTATGGCTTTGGTGCGGTGGTGCTGGCAGGGCTGGCACTGGCCGCGTGCGAAAAGAAATCGGTTGCCGGCCCGCAGCTGCTGTACACCGGTCCGCTGATGGAAACCACCAACGTGGTGGAGCTCATCAGCGACTCGGCCAAGTTAAAATTTCAGCTCACGGCGCCGCTGCAGCAGCAGTTTGAAAACGGCGACTTTGTGTGGCCGAAAGGGGTGAAGGTGACGTTTTATTCGGCCGATGGCAAGAAAACAGTCGTCAATACCCTCACGGCCAAGTACGGCAAGTCGGATAAAGCCAAGAACCTCTATATCATGCGGGGCGACGTGCGGGTGGCTAACGTGCCCAACCAGCAGAAGATGAGCACCGAAGAGATGTTCTTTGATAAGAATAAGCAGCTGATTTACACCGACTCGGCCATGTTTGTAAAAGTGGAGACACCCACCGAGTACATCGACGGCTATGGGCTGACGGCCAACCAGAACTTTTCGCGCTACAGCATTAAGCGGCCCACCGGCATCCTGGCCAAAACGGGGGCCGGGCTGTAACCCAGGGCGTCTATTCTTCGGCTTATGAAATTTGATAAAGACCTGTTGCGCACCGTGCTGTTTGCCGTGGGCGTCGTGGCAGTAGTCATTGGCATCTACCAGACCTTGCTCTTCAACGACCTGATGCGCAACTACTGGATTTTTATGGTGGCGATGGCCTGCTGGATGCCGCTGCTCTACTGGCGGCAGCAGGAGCGCCTGGCGGCTAAAATTGCCGAGCAGGAAGCCAAGCTGGCCCGGCAAAAGCAGGCCCGCACCCCGGCGAAATCGAGCAAAAAGCGGCGCTAAGCCGAACGCCCTAAGCAAAAGGCAATTCGCTGGAATATGGCCTGGTAGCTTGCCGATGCCCCATTATTGTTTCGGATGGGCGGCTAAAAACTGGTAATGCTTTGATTGCCGGCCAAATTCTGGTTATTTTGCGCCTCTTTTGACCAACACGGATTCGATTCTCTACACAAGTAAATGGCTTTAATTAACACGATTCGGGAAAAATCTGGCTGGGCGGTAGGTACCGTCGCCGTCGGGATGCTGCTCTTTATTGTGGGCGGCGACCTGGTGGGCGGTAAAAACCGCCTTTTCAATCGCAACGACACCGTGGTGGGCGAAGTAGCCGGCCAGAAAGTGGAGCTCGAGCAGTACAATGCCGCCCTGGAGCAGGCCAAGCAAGCGTTTGCCGCCCAGCAGGGCCGCCAGCCCGACGACCAGGCCATGAGCTACCTCCGCGACCAGGCCTGGAACCAGACGCTCTATAAGCTGGCCTTCCAGCCCGAGTGGGACAAGCTGGGCCTCACGGTGAGCGACGACGAACTCGTGGACATGGTGCAGGGTGACAACGTGGCCCCCGGCATCAAACAGGCCTTTACCGACAAAGCCACCGGCCAGTTCGACAAGGCCCGCCTGATTGAGTACCTGAAGAACCTCGACAAGCTGCCCCCCGAAAACCAGGCCGCCTGGCGTAACTTCGAAGCCAACCTGCCCGCCGAGCGCATCGCCAACAAGTACAACGCCCTGCTGAAAAACTCGGTGTATGTGACGTCGGCCGAAGCCAAGCGCTTTAATGACAACCAGAACACCAAGGCCACGGTGAAGTACCTGTTCGTGCCCTACGGCAGCATCTCCGACTCGGCCGTGAAGGTGACTGACTCGCAGCTGCAGGCCTACCTCGACAAGAACGCCGCCAAGTACAAAGTGGAAGCTGGCCGCTCGATTGAGTACGTGACCGTGCCGGTGGTGGCCTCGAAGGAGGACAGCGCCAACGTGCGCGCCTCGATGGCCGAGTTGGCTACGCAGTTCGCTTCGGCTCCCGTCGATTCGCTGTTCGTATCGGCCAACTCGGAGCAGCCCTACAACAAGAACTTCCGCTCGCCGGCCGACCTGCCCGAGGAGCTGCGCAAGCAGCTGCCGTTGACGCAGGGCAAAATCTATGGCCCGTATGCTGAGGCCGGTACGTATTCGCTGTACAAGGTGACCGGTGTGGGTACCGGCAAGGAGCCCGCCGCCCGCGCCAGCCACATCCTCATTAAGGCCGAAGGCACCACGCCCGAAGCGAAAGCCGCCGCGAAAGCCAAGGCTCAGGATATCCTGAACAAAATCAAAGGTGGTGCTGACTTCGCCGCCATGGCCCGTCAGTTCGGTACCGATGGCACCAAAGACCAGGGCGGCGACCTTGGCTGGTTTGGTAAGGGCCGCATGGTGCCCGAGTTCGAGAAAGCCATTTTCGGCGCTACGGCTCCCGGCCTGCTGCCAAACCTGGTGGAGACGTCGTTTGGCTACCACATCATCAAAATCACGGCCGCACCCACCAAGCAGACCTACCAGGTGGCCGAGGTGAAGAAAACCATCACCCCAAGCGAAGCCACCTACGACGCGGCCAACAGCCGCGCCAACGAGCTGCGGGCTAAAATCACCGACCTGGCCAGTTTCCGCGCCGAAGTGGCCAAGGACAAAACCCTGCAGAAGCAGGAAGCCAAGAACCTTGATGCCAACGCCAACGCCGTGAACGGCCTGCAAAACGCCCGTGAGGTGGTGCGCTGGGCCTTCGGCCACGGCCCGAACGGTAGCACCGCCAAGGTAGGCGACGTGTCGGATGTGTTCACGGTGGGCGACCAGTTCGTGATTGCCGCTCTCACCGACGAGCGCACCAAGGGTACCGCCACGGTAGCTAACCTGCGCCCTGAGCTGTCGGCGCTGGTGCGCAACGAGGAGAAAGCCAAACTGATTATGGCCAAGCTGCCCAAGACGGGCACGCTGGAGGAAATGGCCTCGAAGTATGGCCCCACCGCTCAGGTAGGCACTGCGCCCGACGTGGTGCTCGGCCAGGGCAGCATTGCCAACGTGGGCTTCGAGCCCCAGGCCGTGGGCAAAGCCTTCGCGCTGAAGCCCGGCCAGCACTCGGCTGCCATTCAGGGCGAGCAGGGGGTGCTGGTGGTGGAACCGGTGAGCATTGCGCCCGCCGCTCCGGCCGGTGACCTGAAAGCCATTCGCACCCAGCTGACGCAGCAGCGCGCCCAGCAGCAGGACGGCAAGATTTACGAGGCAATTAAGGCCCATGCCAACGTGCAGGACAACCGCGCTAAGTTCTTCTAAGCCGCGCCAAACTGAAGCTTGAAAAGGGCCGTACCTTCGGGTGCGGCCCTTTTTCGTTGCCCGCAGGGTGGGCCTGGCGGGTTTGCGTAATGGTGGAATGGTGAAGGTCCCCGGCGCAAAAGCCAGTTGAACGAAGCGGGTTGATGCGTACGTTTACCCTCCGCAACCTGCCTGCCTTGCCGCCATCTGTACCGGGTGCTCTGATTGTTGAAGCTTATGCGTCCTTCGATTCTGTTATTTGCCGCCGCCCTTGCGCTGAGCGTGACCGCGCAGGCCCAGCCCGGCCGGAGCGGGGCTTGGGTGCCCGCCAGCAGCACCAATCTGGCCCAAGACTATGCTCGCCGGGGCGAGCATGAAAAAGCAGTATTTCTATTCGAGAAGCTGCCCGTTGAAGAGCAGGCAAGCGCGGCGGTGTTTCCGGTGTACCTGGAGTCGCTGCAGGCGCTGAAGAAGTACAAGGACGCCGAAAAGCTGGCGAAAAAAGCCATGAAGCTGCGGCCCGATGATGCTACGCTGCCCGTGACGCTGGGTGCGGTGTATCAGGCCGCCGGCAACGCCGCGGCCGCCGAGAAACAGTGGCAGAAGGTGGTGGCCCAGCTCACGCCTGCGCAAGTGCTGCCGGTGGCCGCCGAGTTTGCCCACCGCGAGCTGCCGGCCTGGACGGAAAAAACCTACCTGCGCGGCCGGGCGCTGGCCAAGAACGATACCGAGTACGCGCCGCAGCTCATTCAGCTTTATACCCAAACTGGCAACCAGCCGCAGGTGCTGGCCGAAACCCTGCGTCTCGTGGCCCAGGACGACCGGCAGCTGCCCTTTGTGCGCAACATGCTGCAGAACGCGCTGCACGAGGAAAAAGACTTCGACGCGCTGGAAAAACTGTTGCTGACGGCCGTGCAGGACAAGCCCGACCAGGCTGCCTACAGCGAGCTGCTGCTGTGGCTGCAGATGCAGCGGCACGATTTCACGGGCGCGCTGGTGCAGGCCCGCGCCCTCGACCGCCGCGCCCGGAGTGGCGGCGTACGCGTGCTGGAATTGGCCGCCATCGCGCAGCAAAATAAGGACTACGAAACGGCCATCGAAGGCTTCGATTATGTAGCCAAAGAGTACCGCAACGGGCCGTATTACACCGCGGCCCGCCAGCGCCTGCTGCAGGCCCGCGAGGCGCAGGTGCGCGACACCTACCCCGTGGACCCCGCCAAAGTGCGCGCGCTGGTGACGGAATACGACCAGCTGCTGGCCGAACTGGGCCGCAACGCCAACACGGCATCCATCATCCGCAGCCTGGCCAACCTTTACGCCTTCCAGCTGAACGACCGCGCCAAGGCCATGACACTGCTGCAGGAAGTCATCGACATGCCCCGCGCCAGCGACGAAGTGGTGGACGAGGCCAAGGTGACGCAGGGCGACCTGTACCTGCTGAAAGGGGAGCCCTGGGAGGCTACGCTGCTGTATTCGCAGGTGGAAAAGTCGCACAAAGACTCGCCACTGGGCTACGAAGCCAAGCTGCGCAACGCCCGCCTGAGCTACTATGCCGGCGATTTTAAGCTGGCCCAAAGCCACCTCGACATCCTGAAAGAGGCCACCACCCGCGAAATTGCCAACGACGCCATGCAGCTCTCGCTGCTGATTCAGGACAACACCGTGGAAGACACGCTGGGCCTGGGCCTGAAAGCCTACGCCGCCGTGGAGCAGTTGGTGTTTCAGAACAAGCTGCCGGAGGCCATTAAGGGCCTCGATGCGCTGTTGGAGCGTTTCCCCGGCCATTCCTTGGCCGATGATACCTACTACCTGAAAGCCCAGCTGCAGCGCCGCACCGGCGACTTCGCCGGAGCCGTGGCCACCCTGGAGCGCATCACCAACAACCCCAAAGCCGACGTGCTGAGCGACGACGCACTGTTTCTGCTGGCTCGCATTCAGGAGGAGGACATTAAGGATAAGGTGCAGGCGCAGGCACTCTACAACCAGGTCATCACCAAATTTCCGGGCAGCATTTACGTGGCCGAAGCCCGCAAGCGCTTCCGCAAGCTGCGCGGCGACGGGGTGCAGTAGGGGAGAGCGTAGCCCACAGCCTTTGCTGCAGCCCGTGCAGAATTGCTGCCTCAGCAAAGGCTGTGGGCTACGTCCTTCTACCGAAACAATACGAACATTAGCGCCAAAACCAGGATGAACGTGCCGTACATGAGCACGTCGGTGCCAATGTACTGGCGGTACTGGCGGTAAAAGTCGCGGAGCTTGCGCATGAGGCTGAGAGGGAGCAGGAGCGGGGCGCAAAGGTACGGCGGCCGGTGCGGGGCGAGGTTTGGTCGTACTTTTGAAGTCATTTAGACGACGTATCCGATGCCCATATCCGCTGCTAAGCGCTGGAATTTTATTGCCCCACCCGACCCGGCCCAGGTTCACGCCCTCACCGAGGCCCTCTTCATTGCCCCGGAGATTGCGGCCCTGCTGGTGCAGCGCGGCGTTGCCACGCCCGAAGCAGCCGCGGCTTTTTTCCACCCCGACCTGCGCCAGCTGCCCAACCCGCTGCTGATGCGCGACATGGACCGCGCCGTGGCCCGCCTGGCCCACGCCCTGCAGGCCGGCGAAAAAGTGCTGGTGCTGGGCGACTACGATGTCGACGGCATTACCTCGGTGGCCACGGTGATGAGCTACCTCACCCCGCTGTTCGGGGCCGAGCGCCTGCGCGACTATATCCCCGACCGCTACACCGAGGGCTACGGCATCTCGGCGAAAGCCGTGGACACGGCCGCCGATAACGGCTTTGCGCTGATTGTGGCGCTCGACTGCGGCATCAAGGCCGTGGAACAGGTGGCGTATGCCACCAGCCGGGGCGTAGATTTCATCATCTGCGACCACCACTTGCCCGGCGACGAGCTGCCGGCCGCCGTGGCCGTGCTCGACCCCAAGCGCGCCGACTGCCCGTATCCGTACAAGGAACTGTCGGGCTGCGGCGTGGGCTTTAAGCTGATGCAGGCGCTGGGCGAGCACCTGGGCCTGCCCAAGGAGCCGCTGCACGATTTGCTCGACCTCGTAACGGTGAGCATCGCGGCCGACATCGTGCCCATTACCGGCGAAAACCGGGTGCTGGCGTCCTACGGCCTGCGCCGCTTCAACGAGGATGCCCACTTGCTGCGGCCGGGCTTGGCCGCGCTGCGTGAGCTGGCTACGCTGCGCGAAGGCTCGCTCGGTATCAGCAGCTTGATTTTTGGTTTTGCGCCGCGCATCAACGCGGCCGGGCGTATGGGCGATGCCCGCCGCGCCGTGGCCATGCTGCTGGCCCCCGACCAGCAGGAAGCCCGCTATACCGCCGAGGTGGTAGACCAGATGAACCAGCAGCGCCGCGGCTCCGACCAGCACACCACGCAGGAAGCCCTCGACATGATTGCCGGCGACCCGGTGCTGCAAAACGCCCGCGCCACCGTGCTCTACAAGGCCGACTGGCACCAGGGCGTGCTCGGCATCGTGGCCTCGCGCTGCCTCGACCAATACTACCGCCCCACCGTCATTCTCACGCAGCGCGATGGCAAGGCCACCGGCTCGGCCCGCTCGGTGGCCGGCTTCGACGTGCATACGGCCCTGGAAGCCTGCGCGCCGCTGCTCGACCAGTTTGGTGGGCACCGCGCCGCCGCCGGCCTTACGCTGAAGGTGGAAAACGTGCCCGCCTTCCAGCGGCAGTTCGAGCAGGTGGTGGCCGATACCCTCACCACCGAGCACCTCGTGCGGCCCGTCGAAATCGCGGCGGTGCTGCCCATCGGGCGCATCACCGAGGAGTTTTTCGCCGAGCTGCACCGCATGGAGCCATTCGGCCCCGGCAACCCCAACCCGGTATTTGCCTCCCAGCGGCTGATTGCCGTGCCGCACAGCGCCCGCATTGTGGGCACCGGCCACCTCAAGCTCCGTCTCGCCTCGGCCGATACGCAGGGCCCGGCCCTCGACGCCATTGGCTTCGGCCTGGCCGACTATCTGCCTCGCATCGAGGAGGGCCAACCCTTCAGCGCCTGCTACACCATTGAAATGAACGAGTACCGCGGCCAGCGCACGGTGCAGCTGCGCCTGCTGGATGTGCGCTGGGAGTAGTTTTAATGGTTGAGGGTTGAATGTTGAGTTAAAAGACAGTTCCTGTAACTCAACTTTCAACCCTCAAAACTCAACCCTTCATCACCTTCCACACCCACCACAGCAGTGGCAGCTGCAACGGCAGCCGGCCCCAGGCAACCCAACTTGGAATGTGCAACTGTTCGTGGATGAGGGCCATGTATATGTTGGCGGGAAACACGGCCACCAGTAGCGTCAGCAGGCCCCAGCCGGCCAGCCGCCGCGAGCGGCTCCATAGTAGGCCCAGGCCGCCCAACACCTCGCATACGCCACTGAGGTACACCAGCAGCAGCGGCTGCGGCAGTTGCGCCGGCATAATGGCCAGATAAGTGGCCGGGCGCAGAAAATGCAGCACGCCCGCACCTACGAATAGCAGGGCCAGCGCGTAGCGGCTGAAAAGGCGGAGTGTCATGGCCGCGAAAGTAAGCTCATAATCGAGCGGGATTGTTGCCCCGGCTGTTACACGAAAAACCCCGGCGCTGGAGGGCGCCGGGGTTTTTCGTGAATTGAAAATAGCACGTGGTCGCTTAGTGGGCCGCGTTCAGGTCGACGGCGGCACCGGGCTTGTTGCGCTTGATGAGCAGCACCAGCGGCACGCAGGCCATGAAGAACAGCCCCAGGCCCGAGAACACCTGCGCGTAGGTGATGATGGATACCTGCTTCATCAGAATGCCTTCGAGGGCGGCGTAGGCCTGCTGCTTGGCTTGTTCGAGCGGGAAACCGCGCGACACGAAGTTTTGTGTGAAGGCCTGGATGCGCTGGGCCGTGGCCGCGTTGTAGAGCGAAATATTGGGTAGCAGCGCCACCCGGTTCTGGGCAATGCTGCGTTCCAGATACGTGCCCACGATGGCCACGCCAAACGAGCCGCCCAGCTGGCGAATCATACCGGTGAGGCCGGCGGCCTGGCCCGCGTCTTTGCCCTGCAAACCGGCCAGGCTCATGGTGGTAATGGGCAGGAAGATGAGGCCCAGGCCCACGCCGCGCACGATGAGGGGCCAGAAGAAGTCGCTCTCGCCGGCCGTGGGCGAGATGCGCGAGGCAATCCAGAACGTGAAGAAGAAGAAGATGGTGAAGCCAATGGGAATCATCAGCTTCTGGGGCACGCCCTTCACCAGCAGGCGGCCGATGATGGGCATCATGAAGCCCGAAGCCAGCGCGCCCGGTAGCAGCAAATAGCCCGTTTGGGCGGCCGTGAAGCCCAGAATGCGCTGCGTGAAGATGGGGAACACAAACACCGAAGCAAACAGGCCGAAACCCAGCACGAACGACAGGAACGCGCCCACCGCCAGGTTGCGGCTCTTGGTGAGCACGCGCAGGTCGACAATCGGAGCTTTGGCCGTGAGCTCGCGCCAGATGAAGCCCAGCAGGCCTACTGCGGCCAGAATCGAGAAGAGCACAATGGTGGAGTCGTCGAACCAGTCGTTGGTTTCGCCCTGCTCGAGCACGAACTGCAGCGAGCCCACGCCCAGAATCAGCAGGCCAATGCCGGCCCAGTCGATTTCGCGTAACGGCCGCGGAATGGCATTCTTGATGCGCTCGGGGTCGCGAATGAACAGCGCCGTGAAGATGGCCGCCATGATACCCACGGGCACGTTCACGTAGAAAATCCAGGGCCAGTCGTAGTTGTCGACGATGTAGCCGCCCAGCGTGGGCCCGATGGTGGGCCCGATAATCACGCCCATGCCAAACAGGGCCTGCCCCAGCGGCAGCTGCTTGGGCGGGAAGGTATCAATCAGAATAGCCTGCGAGGTGGCCATGAGGGCGCCGCCGCCCACGCCCTGCACAAAGCGGAAGGCTACCAGCTCCCACAGGTTGGTGCTCTGCCCGCAGGCCATCGAGGCCAGGGTGAAGAGAATCACCGAAAAGAAGAAGTAGTTTTTGCGCCCGAACTGCTCGGCCAGAAAGCCGGTCATCGGAATCACAATCACGTTGGCAATGCCGTAGGAGGCCACCACCCAGCTCACTTCCTGTTGCGTGGCCGAGAGGTTGCCCATCATCTGGGTCAGGGCCACGTTCACAATACTGGTATCGATGAGCTCAAGCAGTACGCAAAGCACCACCGTCACCACGATAATCCATTTTCTAAAACCGGTTTCCATCTGTGAATGAGTGATTGAGTGAATGAGTGAGGTCGCTTAGCGTCTTCGCTCTTTCATTCATGAAGTAGTTATGGATAATTTGCCGAAAGCAGCTTTCAACGAGGCGTTTAGGAGCCGTACGAAGGCTGCCGCGCTACGCGTAATCCGGTTGTATCAGCAGTTGCCCCGTAGTGGTGAAGCCGACGTATTGGGGAAGCAGCTGCTGCGTTCGGCCACTTCCGTTGCCGCCAATTACCAGGCGGCGTGTCGCGGCCGCTCGGGCGCCGAATGGTATGCCAAGCTGAGCATTTGTGTGGAGGAAGCAGATGAAACCCAATTATGGCTGGAGCTACTGGGCGATGCTGCAATTTTTCCTAAAGTCAAGCTGGCAGACCTGGAAAAGGAATACCTCGAGATTGTATCAGTGCTGGCCACCGCCCGAAAATCTTACGAGCGGTGAATGAGTGAATGAGTGAGTTGGGTAACTTTTTTCAACTCACTCATTCACTATTTCACTATTTCACTATTTCACCGCCACCACGGCGTTCACGCTCATGCCGGCGCGCAGCGGGTGCTGCGGGTCTACTTTGTCGAGGGCGATGCGCACGGGGATGCGCTGCGTCACTTTAACGAAGTTGCCGCTGGCGTTGTCGGGGGGCAGCAGGGCGAAGCGGGCGCCGGTAGCGGCCGACAGGCTCTCGATGTGGCCCATAAACTCCTCGTTAGGGTAAGCATCTACCTCCAGTTTCACCGGCTGGCCCACTTTCATGTCTTCCAGCTGGGTTTCCTTGAAGTTGGCCACTACCCAGGTGCGGGCGCTGCCCACAATGCCGAACAGCTGCTGGCCGGGGCCCACTACCTGGCCGGGCTGCACGTTCTTCTTGCTGATGATGCCATCCTGCGGGGCCGTGATGGTGGTGTAGCTCAGCTGCAGCTTGGCGTTGTCGAGGTCGGCCTGGCGCTGTTTCACCACGGCTTGGGCCACGGCAATCTGCTGCTGGGCGGCGGCCACTTGCTGGCGGGCCACGCTCACCTGGTCGGTGGCGGTGGCGCGCTGGGCGGCGGTGGCTTTCAGGTTGGCCTGCACGGCATCGTACTCACTCTGCGGAATGATGTCCTGCTTGCGGAGCAGGGCGCTGCGCTTGAGGTCCTTCTGCAGGCGCTCCTGGTTGGCCTGGCTTACACCAATGCCGGTTTGGGCGGTGCGCACGTTGGCCGAGGCAGTGGCCACGCCGGCGCGGGCGGCCGTTACCTGCGCCTGGGCGGCGAGGAGGGCGGCTTCGGCCGCGTTCACGCGCTGCTGGTAGTCGGCCGGGTCGATGGTGACGAGTACATCACCCTTTTTCACGGGCATGTTATCGTCTACTTTCACTTCGAGCACCGGGCCGCCCACGCGGGGTAGCACGGGGTACACGTCGCCTTCTACTTGCGCGTCGTCGGTGCTTTCGTGCGCTTTGGCAAACTGGTAGCGGGTGAAGCCGTAGTAGCCGCCAGCCAGCAGCACCAGGGCCAGAATAATGAGAACAAGCGGGTTGCGCTTCTTGGGCTCCTCAAGCGGCTCGGTTTCGGTCGAGGCCGCGTGCGGGTACGGAGCGGGGGCGTTGTGCGCGTCGGGGGCGGTTTGGGTCTGAGCCATTGTAGTAAGTATTCGGAGCGGTGTTTTTACGAGAAAAGAGAAGAACAGCGGCCCGCTTAGGCGGCCGTCGGTTCGGAGGTGAGGGGCGCGCGTACCAGCAGGGTGGCGCACCGGGCGGTGCGGAGCACGATTTCGGCGGTAGTACCCATCAGGAAGCGCGTGAGGCCGGTCTGGCCGTGTGCCCCAATAACAATTAAATCAGCCTGTTGGCGGTCGGCTTCGGCCACAATCTCCGGGGCTGCCTCGCCGCGGACCATGCCGGTGTGCACCTGCGTCACGCCGGCTTCCTCGGCCACGGCCTGCAGGCGCTGCATGCGGGCTTTGCACGGGGCAAACACCGTG
>NZ_BAAGZM010000063.1:0-13227 GCF_054778495.1 Hymenobacter agri | reverse complement strand
ACCACGCTGCGCTACGAGCTGCCCGCTGCCACCACGGTGGCCCTCACCGTGCGCAACGTACTTGGTCAGGCCGTGCTCACGCTGCCCGCCACCCGCGAAACCGTAGGCTCGCACACCCGCGAGCTGCCGCTCAATGGGTTGGCTGCCGGCATCTACCTCGTCCAGCTCCGCGCCGGCGACTTGGTGCAAACCCAGCGCCTCGTTGTGGAATAGCGCCGCTGCGCGTTGAAAACAAAAGCCCCGCCGGATGCTTCCGGCGGGGCTTTTTCGTGGGCTGTTTTTACCGAAACGACTGGCCCGCGTGAGTATAGAGGTGCGCATCGTTATTGCCTGCCGCTTCAGTCAGCCATTGCCGATATAGAAACCTTGAGAAAGTCGCCGGAACGGTGTAGAAACGCATACTTGCGTCTCGTCGTCCGCGCCGTTGGGGCGTTGTGTGAATGATTCCGTTCAACGACAAGACGCAAATATGCGTTTCTACACCGTTCCGGCGGCCTCTCATACGGCCTGACAAGCAGAAAGCCCCCGCTCGACAATTCGGGCGGAGGCTTTCTGCTAGGGGAAAAATGATGGCCAGACGACTACGGATTCTCCTCGTGGTACGTCACTAAATCATCGATAGGGGAGCGGATAATCTTGCCCACTTCCATGCCGTGGGTGCGGGCCACCTGCGTCAGTACATCGCGGAAATTGTAGCCCACCGAGCCTACGCAGTTGAATGTGTACTCCTTGTAGCGCGGGTAGTGCAGCACCAAGTTCTGAAAGAACGCCTCGAAGCCTTCGTGCACGATGTCGCGGCAGTAGCTCACGTTGTTGTGGTCGTAGCAAAACTTGGCGAAGCTGGCCAGAAAACGGTTGGGCAGTGGCTGGTTGTAAAGACGGTCGAGAATCTCGTTGCGCGTACCCAGGTGGTATTCTTCGCGCAGAGCTTCCTCCAAGCCGTCGGGCAGCAGGCCGCGCAGGTAGTCGCGCAGCAGCCGCTTACCGAAGTACGAGCCCGAGCCCTCGTCGCCGAGGAAGTATCCCAGCGAATCGACGTTGTAGGTGATTTTTTCGCCGTCGTAGATGCACGAGTTGGTGCCCGTGCCCAGAATGGCGGCAAAGCCCGGCTTGCGGCCCAGCAGTGCCCGGGCGGCGGCCAGCAGGTCTTCGGTCACGTGCGCCCGGGTTTGCGGAAACACCTGGCGTAGGGCTGCGGCAATCACTTCCGCCTTTTGGGCCGACGATACCCCCGCGCCGTAGAAGTGTACGTCGCGCACCTGCTCGCGGGGTAGCGTATCGGGCAGGTTCTGGCTCAGCGAGGCCACAATGGCCGCCGTGTCCATAAAGTCGGGGTTGTACCCTTCGGTGTTGAAATACACGCGGGTGTGGGCGTCATCGAGCAGGCACCAGCTGCACTTGGTCGAGCCGCCGTCGGCAATCAGAATCATAGGGGAGGGAAATAGGGGAGACGAAAGTACCACCCCGGCCCGAAATCCCCGATACCGCACCAGAGGGGCAAACGTTTGTCATTTAATATTTTTTTACCAAGCCCTATTCATGCCCCGTTGTGCCTGCGTCGCCACACGCAATAATTTCGCGTAAGCAATGAATTATCAACTGATTGGCAACAAAAAAGCCGCTGAGTTATCAGCGGCTTTTTTGTTGGGCAAGTGGCTGCGGCCGCTTGCAATGCAGAAGCATTAGGGGGTAACGGTTACGGTACCGCCCGTTACGCCGGCGCCGCTACCAGCTACTACCAGTTTAATGGTGTAGGTGCCGGCCGTCGTAATCTTGATGTTCGAGCCGCCGAGGGTCAGCGGCACGCCCTGCGTCAGGTTGCCGGTGCCGCCGAGGTTAACAGTCCAAGCACCGTTCTGACGGAACTTGAACTCGTCGGCTTTCAGGGGCATACGCGCCACGTAAGCCTTCGCGTCGCAATCCCAGGTCAGGGGCACATCCGTATTCCAGTCCACGCCGGCCGGGCCGATGAGGGCCCAGGTGTCGGAGTTGGGGGGCAGACATACTTGGTAGGAGGTAACCGTGAGTGGCACTGCGTTCGACACAAAGGTGTGGGCATCGGTGCCAACTACGGCCGCCACGCGCACATATACCTGAGAAGACACTTTGGGCGTCAGGCCAATGAAGGTAAGGGCTTCGTTGAACGACTTCACCGTTACAGCTTTGGAAGTACCCGACCCAGCATCGATGGTGCCTGGATAGCCGAATCCATCGGCGGTTTTCGCCACCTGTATTTGGTAAGCTACGGCTGGGGCCTTCGAGCCGTCGCTGAGTGCAACGCTAATAGGATTCCAGGTAAACGTAAACGCGTTCTGGGCCTCATTGGCCTGAAGCAGAACAGCCGAATTACCGGAAGACGTCAGCGTAATGCTGCCCGAAGGAGCAGCCGTTACCTTAACCTCGTCCTTTTTGCAGGAAACCAGCGCCGAGCAGGCGAAGGCAGCAACTGCAACTGGGGTAAGCCAATTTTTCATGATATGGTGGGAAATTGAATAGTGAGATGAGAAGCCGGGCGCGTCTGCGGGCGTGTAACAGCAGCGTAGGAACAAAAGTGTCAGCAGCGAAGCTGTTTTTACGCTCGCTCGAAACCGGCAATTGCAACGGCGGCTAGGGATGTACCAGGCCCGCTGTTGCAATTTAACCGGTTAGTAACCGGGGTTTTGTTTCAGGTTGGGGTTGGCCGTGAGGTCAGCTGCCGGCAGCGGGAATAGCTTGTATTTGCTATCCACGCTCGTGCCGCCCGAAACACCCCCTTTCCAAGGCCACAGGTACGTCGCCTCGGTGAATTTGCCGTAGCGAATCAGGTCGGAGCGACGGGTACCTTCCCAGTGCATTTCGCGGGCCCGCTCATCGAGGATGAAATCGGGCGTCATTTGGGCATCAGTGATGTCGGCCGTGCTGGGGGCGTTGATGGGGAAGCCAAAAGCCCGGCGGCGAAGCTGGTTCACGTAATTAAGGCCGGTGGTGCGGTCGGCATTTCCGCGGCTGGCGGCTTCCGCGTACACGAGCATCATGTCGCCCAGACGCAACATGGGGAAGTCGACGCTGGAAAAGTTCTGAGCTCCGCCTTGTGCTACGCCGTTTGAGGTGACGTTTCGGTATTTCACTACGCCCAAGCCTTGGTTAAACTGGCTGAGGTCGGTAATGGCCAGCGTTTGTCCCTTGGTGTAGAAGCGTCCGCGGCGGTCTTTAAGCGTATCGCCACCGGCCAGGAAAAACTTGTCAACGAGTGCACTGGTCGTGCGCAGGCCGCCCCAACCCGTGGTTTGGCCCACCAGCGTTTGCCAGGCCGCGTCGGCTCCGCTAGTCGAACCGTTCACTAGGAACGTCGTGCCCCCGTAGCTCTGTACGCTGTTCACGTCGAAAATAACCGGCCAGATGATTTCGTTCTTGGCCGGGGCTAGGTTGTTATCGGCCAAGAACAAGCGGCCATAAGCCGACGCTACTGGCGCACTGGTCGTGTTCAGGGTGTAGCCGGCATCAATTACCGCTTTGGCCTCGGTTGCGGCTTTGGCGTATTGGGGCGTACCGGTATAAACACCTGCGTTGAGGTAGAGCCGGGCCAGCATGGCGTGGGCCGCGGCCTGGTCGATGCGACCGTACTCGGCCGTACGCGGCGGCGCCAAATCCGAGGTGAGGGCCACCAACTCGCTTTCTACGTAGTTGTAGAGTTGTTGCCGGGTGTAGTAAGGCGGCGAAGACGTACCCACGGTGCTGGCTTCCGTCACGTAAGGGCCACCGCCGAATAAATCGACAACGTGCATGTACGATACGGCCCGCAGGAACCGGGCTTCGGCCCGGTACAGCTTGCCTTCGGCCAATTCGCTGCTCGACAAGCGGCTGCCCAGCTTGTCATCGCTGGCTTCGCGAATGAACTCGTTGCAGGTAGCAATCTCGTAGTAGCAGCGGCTGTAAAGGCCGCGCAGCAGCACGTCGCTGGCGTCCCAGCTCATGCGGTGCCATTCCTGCACGCCGGGGTCGTTCCAGGCAATCACCGCCTCGTCGGTGGTGAGCTCCTGTGCGCTCCACAGCTGGCGGATGTAGTCCGAAGTACCCGCGTCGATGCCGACGATGTCGCCCGAGCCCGGGCCGTTGGGGCCGGTGAGGGCGAAGCCGCCGTAAAGCTTGGCTAGCACCTGCTTGTAGCTACCCAGGCCCAGGTACACTTTGTCGGGGGTGACTTCGTACTTCGGCGTCTGGTCGAGGTCCTTGGTGCAGGAAGTGCTGAGGCCCATGAGTGCGGTGCTCAGCGAAAGAGCGGTCAGGCCGCGGTATAATGTATTCTTCATGAGGGTGGGAAGGATTTAGATGCCGAGTGCGATGCCGAGCGTATAAGTGCGGGCGCGGGGATAAAAATTCCGGTCGATGCCGCTAAAAATTTCCGGGTCAACACCAGAGTACTTGGTGATGAGGAACGCATTCTGCACGTTGGCGGTGATGCGCAGCGACGAAGCTCCGAGCACCTTGCCAGCGTTGTAACCCAGCGAAATGTTTTCGCCGCGCAGGAATGAAGCATTCTCGATGTAATAATCGGAATAAATCTGCGGACGGGTGAAGCCTGTGTTCAGGATGCTGGGCGCTAAGTTGCTTACGAAGCCCGTCGAGCCTTGAGCGTTGGCGTAAGAGGCCGAAGCCGCGTTGGCGTTGTATACGTAGTTGCCCAGGTTGCTGCGCAGCGTGAAGGCAAACACCAGCTTCTTGTACACGATGTTCGAGCTGAAGCCCAGCGTCACCAGCGGGGCCGGCTGCTTGTAGTGCGCAGCATCATCGTTGCGGTTAAAGTTGCCATCTGCATTGCGGTCCACGTACAGACCCTGCACCGGGCGGCCGTTGGGGCCGTACACCTGCTGGTAGGGGAAGAACGAGTTAACCGGGTAGCCGACGGCGTTCAGCTGAATTTTGTTGCCCGTGCCGCCGCCAATGTCGTCGCCAGTATCGTAGCCCACAAAGCTTGGCAACTGCCGGCCCAGGTCGGTGATTTTGTTCACGTTGTAGGCACCGTTCAGGTTCACATCCCAGGTCAGGTTATCCATGCGCAGCAGGCCGTAGTTCAGGCCCAGCTCGATGCCGCGGTTGCGGAGCGAGCCCACGTTGGCGTTGAGCTGGTTGGTCAGGTTGGCCCCGGCCGAGATATTCACCAGCGCGAGCAGGTTGGTGGCGCGCCGCTCATACGCGTCAATCGTAGCCGTCAGGCGGTTATCGAAGAAGCCCAGGTCCAGACCGGCGTTAATCGTGTTGGTGGTTTCCCAGGTGAGGGTCGCATTGTAGCCCTGGGGGCTGTAGGTCAGCACCTTGGTGCCAGTCGCATTGCCGAAAGGATAGAGCGACGTCGAGCCGCTCACTACGTAGCGCGGCTGCGTGTCGTAGGCGCCGCCGATGTCCTGCTGGCCCGTGCGGCCGTAGCCCACGCGCAGCTTCAGCTCCGAAATCGTGTTATTATCCTTCAGGAAATCTTCGTTCTTAACACGCCAGGCAAAGCTCAAGCCCGGAAACCAGCCGCTGCGGTAGCCCGGGCGGAAACGCGACGTCTGGTCATTACGCAGAATCGCCGTCAGCAGGTATTTGTCCTTGAAATTGGCGGTGGCCCGGCCGAAGAAAGACAGCAGCACGTACTTGTTGTAGTAGCCCGGCACGGTCAGCGTGTCCTTGGGGTTTTTCAGCGTCACCTGGTCGGAACGGTAAGTCAGGAAGTTGGGGCCCTGGTCCACGAACGACTGGTAAGCGTGGCCCGCCTGCACATCGAACTTAAACTCGCCCACCTGCTTGGCATAGGCCAGGTAAGCTTCGAGCAGCTTCATGTCTTTGTCCTGCGCGTATTGGTTGAACGAGCCGTTCAGGCCGCGGACGCGCGAGGTGGGGTTGTAGTTGCCAAAGTCGTCGGGCGAGTATTCCGTGGCGCCGCGGCCCCGCGACAGGTCGGTGGCCAGGTTCAGGTTGGCACGCAGGCCGGGCACGCCGTGGATTTTGTAGTCCAGCTGTACGTTACCGATGAAGCGTTTGGCGGTGCTGTGGTTATTCAGGCTGTTGAGCGACGACACCGGGTTGCCGGGGGCATTGCCCAGGGGGTTGCCGTTGGGCTGCAGATACTGGAAGTAGCCACCATAGGCGCCGAACTGCGACTCCGTCGAGCGCACCGGCTGCGTGGGGTCGAAGAAAGCCGCTGCCGCCACGTAAGTATTGTCTTTGTCAATGAAGCGGTTCTCAACGACACTGCCCTTGGCGTTCACGTCGATGCGCAGGTGGCCGTCAAACAGAACCGGGCTGATGCTTACCGAGCCCGTATTACGCTTCAGCTTGCTGGTGATAACCAAGCCTTCCTGGTACAGGTTGCCGTACGACACGCGGAAAGGCACTTTGGCCACGCTGCCGAGCAGGCTAATCGTGTTGTCGAAAATACGGGCGTTCTGGAAAATTTCCTTCTGCCAGTCGGTGTTGGCCGAGCCCAGGGTCTTGTACTGCGAATCGGAGCCGTTGGCTCGGATTTGCGCCCGGAATTCATCGGCCGACAGGGTGTTGTAGCGACGAGCAACGGTAGCAACCCCGCTTTGCGAATTCAGTTCTACCCGCAGCTTCTCGCCAGGCAAGCCCTTTTTGGTGGTGATGATAATTACCCCGCCCGAAGCCCGGTTGCCATAAATAGCCGTGGCCGAAGCGTCTTTAAGCACGGTCACGTTCTCAATGTCACTCGGGTTAATCAGCGAAAGCGGGTTGTTGGCACCGGTAATGCCGCCCTTGTCAACGGCCACCCCGTCGATAACGTAAAGAGGGTCGCTGTTAGCTGTAAGCGAGGTATTGCCGCGGATGCGAACGGTGGTGCCGGCGCCGGGGGCACCGCTGGCGGAAGTGATGCTCACACCAGCCACTTTGCCCTGAATCAATTGCTCCGGGTTGGTAATCTGGCCCTGCACAAATTGCTTCGAGTCGATTGACGTTACCGCGCCGGTAATATCCTGCCGGCGCTGGGTGCCGTAGCCCACTACCACAGCTTCGGCTAGCTGCGTCGTGTTTTCGCTCAGCGTCGCGTCGGCCGAGGCATTTTGGCCGGCCACTACCGTAACCGGAATACGGGCCGAAGTATAGCCGACGAAAGAAATCGTAAGCGTGCGCGGCCCGGCCGGTACGTTAGCGATGTTGAACGTGCCGTCGACGTTCGACGAGCCGCCCAGCGTCGTGCCTTCAACCAGTACAGTAGCCCCGGGAATGCCCGCGCCCTTGCTGTCGAGCACTTTGCCGCTCACCGAGCCGGTCTGGGCCTGGGCTCGGGTAGTGAAGCCAAGTCCCGCGAGCAGCAGCAGGAACAGTAGCTTGGCGAAATAGGGGTGTTTCATGGAAACAAAAGTTTAAGTAAAGTGGTGGGAAATAAAACGAATTGTTTGGGGCTGCAAGTTATCACAAAATAGCATTAAAGAGCGTTGACAATCATTTTTTTCAATCGTTTGGGGCCGGCTCCAAAGCGGCCTTCCCAAACGTTTGTGGCCATCCGGCGAATTTGCTTCAACAGGCTCAGGGTACGCAATTAGTCGTTCAAATTTCTTGTTTTCAGCTATTTGGTTGGGTTTTCGGGTCGGGCGCTGCGCCAATCTGCTGAGATGCCCGTATCAGGAAATCGAAAATTGCACAATCATTGCAAACGTTAGCGCACCTTGGCGAATAATTTTGGCCGGCAGAATGCCCTAAAACATTGCAAACGTTAGCACAGTTTTAGCCGGCGCAACTCCCGCTGCTCACCGGCTGGTAGCCGTAGCAGTGGGGCGGGAGCTTCGGGCAGTCGGGCGTTGGCGCGGGCTATTGGCGGTAGCCCCGGCCCGGGCAGCTCGCTGGGGGGGGCGAAGTTGCGCTACCACCCGCAACTCGCTACATTTGGCTTTTCCTTGTCTCATGAAAAACCGTCTACTGCTGCTCATTTTGCTGCTGGCCGGCACCGGTTCGGGTGCCTGGGCGCAGTCGCGGCCCTACCTGAAAAAGCCGGTAAAGGGCAAATCCGGAGCTTCGAAAAATGCTCCCAAGCCGCCGCCAGTGTACGCGCCCATCCTGATTCAGAAGGGAGCTGAGGGCGAAGACAGCCCACCGCCGGTGGTGGTGAATAAGGTGAAGCTGAAAAAGCCCGTGCTGGTGTACTACGAAGAGCCCGCGCCGGGCAAAGTAGTGCAGCAACTCATCATGTCGGAAGAAAACCTGCCCCTGCTGAAAAGCAACGACCTCGAGCATCTCATGCAGCGCCGCGAGGTATTTGTGGATGGCTTGGGCAACCTGGCCCTGCCGGGCAGCGACGTGAACAAGCAGCGACTACTCGGCACCAGCACCGTGGCCGAAGACACGCGCCGCCCCGCCGGCGACGGTCGTAGCTTCTACTCGCGCCTCAAGGTGCCTTCGTCGGGCTTCCTGTACGTGGTGCGCGAGTCGGCCGAGGAATACCGCCACTTTGTGAAGGGCCCGCAGAAGAAAGGCGCCATGCTTGATTTCCAGGTGAATGGCCTGCCGGGCATCGACTCGGTGCGCGCCGCCTACACGCTGCGCAAAACTGAAAGCGCCGAGCGCGGCGCCGGCACTGGCGAAACCATTCGCTAGCCGCGGGCATCCCGCATTCCCGACCTGCTCATGCTTTTTCGAAATTTGTTGGCCGGCCTACTGTTCGTGGCCGCTGGCCCCGCCGCGGCGCAGGTCGTGCTCAAAATCGGGCATGTGCCCGCCGGCACGCCGGCCGCTGATACGTTGTTCGTAGCCGGCTCGTTCAACGGCTGGAACCCCCACAGCACCCGCTTCGCGCTCCACAAAAATGCCGACGGCAGCTACCAAATCAGCCTGCCGCTGAGTGCCGCCCCGGCCGAATACAAGTTCACGCGCGGCAGCTGGGCCACGGCCGAGGTCGACGCCAAAGGCCAACCCGTTGCCAACCGCAAAGCGGATTTCAGCATTGCCCGCGAGCTTTCGCACGAGGTGCTTGCCTGGGAAAACCAGAGCGGTCCGACCCCCAAACGCTCCACGGCCTCGGCGCAGGTGCACGTGCTGGCCCGCGATTTTGCCATGCCGCAGCTGGGGCGCACGCGCCGGGTGCTGGTGTACCTGCCCGCCGATTATGCCGCGCAGCCCAAGCGGCACTACCCCGTGCTGTACCTGCACGATGGGCAGAACGTGTTCGATGAGGCCACCAGCTTCAGCGGCGAGTGGGGCATCGACGAAACCCTCGACCGGCTGCGCCAGGCTGGCCAGGATGCCACCGGTAGCATCGTGGTGGCCGTGGATAACGGCGGCGAGTTTCGCACCGACGAATACATTCCCTGGCCCAGCGCGGCTCTTAAAGGCCAGTCGCACCCGGGCGGGCAGGGTGCGGCATACGTCGATTTCCTGGCCCAAACGCTGAAGCCCTACGTGGACGCGCACTATCGCACCCGGCCCGATGCGGCGCATACGGGTATTGCCGGCTCCAGCCTGGGCGGGCTCATTTCGGTGTACGCGGCGCTGAAAAATCCGCGGGTGTTTGGTGAGGTGGGAGCATTTTCGCCGGCGTTTTGGGTGTGTAACGACTCACTGAAAGCATATGCCAAAGCGCACCCGGCGGCGCGCACGGCGCGTTTTTATTTCGTGTGCGGACCGAAGGAGTCAGAAACCATGCTGCCGCTGATGACGCAGTGGCGCGACGAGCTGCGCGCCGAGGGCGTGCCGGCGGCCAACCTGTCGTTTCACGCGCCAAGCACCGGCGAGCACAAGGAATGGTTTTGGCGGCGCGAGTTTCCGGCCGCGTACCGGTTTCTGATGCGACCGGTGGCGGTCGAGGCAAAGGCAAAAGCGTTGGCTAAGTAGAAGATTGTTATTTGCGACGAGGAAAAGCCCAACTCAATCTTCTGGATTTGGGTTGGGCCTTTTTCCGTCGAGATGATTGTTGAGCGAGTCAGTACTTCTTACCCATTAAGTGATTACGGGAGAAGGATAGTTGCAAATTCCCAACCTGTTCATCACGAATGATGCCGGATTGGTATAAAATTTCGGTTTTGCTTGCCGGAATGTCAGCATTGCCGCTTTACCTTTGCAACGCGTTTCAGTTGAAGCGCCTTCTCAACATGAACTTGAATCATACTTCGCAGGCTTGGTGGTGGCAGCTCCGAAACATCGGACCGGCCTTGCTGTGTGCCTAGTGAAGTCAACTTGATTTTACCCCGCAACCACAAAAAGCCCGGCCCACAGCCGGGCTTTTTTCGTTACTGCCTCACTCGTCTTCTCCATTCGTGTCTTACCAACTCCTCACCCGTTCCCGTCGCCTGCTCGCCGATACCGTGACCCCGGTGGGCCTGTTTCTGCGCCTGCGCGACCAGTATGCCAACTGCCTGCTGCTGGAAAGCGCCGACTATCATGGCCAGCAAAACGCCTTCAGCTACTTGGTGTGCGAGCCGCTGGCTACGTTTGAGCTGCGGTGCGGCGGCGTATTGCGCCAGTTGCTGCCCGGTGCCCCCGAAACCACCGAAACCTTGGCCCACCCGCGCGAGGCGCTGGCCCGGCTGCGCGACTTCGCCACCGCCGGCACGCCCGATGCCTCGGCCGAAAAGCTGCCGTTCATCAGCACCGGTCTGTTTGGCTACATGGGCTACGAAGCCGTGCAAAGCTTTGAGGATGTGCAGTTAGACCCAGCGAAGGTGCCAGCCGGCGATATTCCGCTGATTCGCTACGGCGTATACCGCTACGTCATCGCCTTCAACCACTTCCGGCAGGAGCTTTACCTGTTTGAGCACCGCGTAGCCGGCGAAGCGCCGGCCGAAACCGACGGCCTCGACCGCCTCGAAAACCTGGTGCGCCACCCCAGCGTGCCGGCTTTCGATTTCGCCACCGAAGGAGAGGAGCAGACCAACCAGACCGATGTCGAGTTCCTGGCCCGCCTCACGCAGGGCCAGGCCCATTGCCTGCGCGGCGACGTATTCCAGATTGTGCTGTCGCGCCGGTTCCAGCAGGGCTTTTCGGGCGATGAGTTCAACGTGTACCGGGCATTGCGCTCCATCAACCCGTCGCCCTACCTGTTCTACTTCGACTACGGCGACTACAAAATCTTCGGCTCCTCGCCGGAGGCGCAGGTGCTGGTGCAGGGCCGCGAGGCCACGCTGTTTCCGATTGCGGGCACCTACCGCCGCACCGGCGACGATGCCGCCGATGCCGCCGCCGCCCAGCGCCTGGCCGCCGACCCCAAGGAAAACGCCGAGCACGTGATGCTGGTGGACCTGGCCCGCAACGACCTGGCCCGCCACGGTACCAAAGTGGAAGTGCGCACGCTGCGCGAAATCCAGTTCTACTCGCACGTCATTCACCTCGTGAGCAAGGTAACGGCCGAGCTGGCCGAAAACACCGACACCCTGCAGGTGGTGGCCGACACCTTCCCGGCCGGCACGCTCTCGGGCGCGCCCAAGTTCCGCGCTATCCAACTCATTGACGGGTTGGAGCCTACGGCGCGCGGCTACTACGGCGGCTGCCTGGGCTTTCTGGGCTTCGATGGGAGCTTCAACCACGCCATTATGATTCGCTCGTTTTTGAGTACCGGCAATCAGCTGTATTTCCAGGCAGGCGCGGGCGTGGTGGCGGCTTCCAACACGCAGTCGGAGCTGGAGGAAGTGCACCATAAGTTGGGTGCTCTGCGCGCGGCGCTGCGAGCTGCTGAAAACGTGAAATAATTCCAGCCTGTCGTCATGAAAATCCTCGTTCTCGATAACTACGACTCCTTTACCTACAACCTGGTGCACCTGCTGCGCGAGCTCGGCCACGGCCCGAGCATGACCGTGACGCGCAACGACCAGCTGACGCTGGAAGACGTGGATGCCTACGACGCCATTCTGCTGTCGCCCGGCCCGGGCATTCCGGCCGAGGCGGGCCTGATGCCGGCCATCATCCAGCAATACGCGCCCACCAAGCGCATTCTGGGCGTGTGCCTGGGCCACCAGGGCCTGGCCGAAAGCTTCGGGGCGGAGCTGTATAATATCCCCGCCGTGCTGCACGGCGTGGCCAACGAAGCTGAGCTGACCGTAAGCGACGAGCGGTTGTTTGCCGGCCTGCCCGAGCGGTTTCAGGTGGGGCGCTACCATTCGTGGGCAGTGCGGCCCGAGACAATGCCCGCCGCGCTGGAAGTGACGGCCCGCGACGCCAACGGCGAGGTGCTGGCCTTCCGCCACCGCGAATACGACGTGCGCGGCGTGCAGTTCCACCCCGAAAGCATCCTCACCGAGCACGGCGCCCAGATGCTGGCGAATTGGCTGGCGTAGGGGCGGGGCTTGCCCCCGCCCGGTCGTCTGGTCGGTGTGCCCTGCAGGTTTATTGCGCAGCAATTCATTCACAAAGTCGTTCAACGACGGGCGGGGGCAAGCCCCGCACCCTACATCGTTTTGAAACACATCCTCAATAAGCTTTTCGACCACCAGCCCCTCACGCACGCCGAGGCCCACGCCGCCATGCGCCAGCTGGGCGAGGGCGGGGCCAACCCGGCCGAAACGGCGGCCTTTCTGGCCGTGTACCGCATGCGGCCCATCACGGTGGCCGAACTGGCCGGCTTCCGGCAGGCGCTGCTCGATTTGAGCCGCGACCCCGAGCTGGGCACCCACGAGGTCGTAGACATTGTGGGCACGGGCGGCGACGGCAAAAACACGCTCAACATCTCCACCCTGGCCTGCTTCATCGTGGCCGGGGCGGGCACGAAGGTGGCCAAGCACGGCAACTTCGGCGTGTCGTCGGTTTCGGGGGCTTCGAATGTGCTGGCGCATTTTGGCTACAACTTCGAAGCCAGCTCCGACCAGCTGCGGCGGCAGCTCGACCGGGCGGGCATTTGCTTTCTGCACGCGCCGGCTTTCCACCCGGCTATGCGGCACGCCGGGCCGGTGCGGCGCGAGCTTGGCCTGCGCACCTTCTTCAACATTCTCGGCCCGCTGGTGTACCCGGCCCTGCCGGCGGCCCAGTTGCTGGGCGTGTTCAGCCTGGAGCTGCAGCGCCTCTACCATTACCTCATGCAGCCCACCGGCACCCGCTACGCCGTGGTGCACGCCCTTGACGGCTACGACGAACTGTCCCTCACCGGCCCGGCCAAAGTGGTGTCGTCGTCCGAAGGCGAGCGTCTGTTCACCGCCGATACACTGGGTCTGCCCGCCTGCACGGCCGACGACCTGGCCGGCGGCAGCACCATAACGGCCGCCGCCGAGCTGTTCAAGCACGTCCTCGATGGCCACGGCACTGCCGCCCAGCGCAACGTGACCACCGCCAACG